>CAYPXQ010000183.1:0-4442 GCA_964414685.1 uncultured Actinomycetota bacterium | reverse complement strand
GCTGTGGGGCTGCACATTGCAGTAGTTGGACCCGAAAAGCTTATTGGCCCTGCTCCTGGCTATTTCCTCTATGCTGTCCATATTCCCGCATCCTTCATAGTACCTGAAACCGGGATAGCCTTCGGCATATTTGTTGGTAAGGACGCTTCCCATGGTCCTTATGACTTCCTGGGAGGTGAAATTCTCGGAAGCTATGAGGATAATATTATCCTGCTGCCTTTTGATCTCGGCCTTTATGATATCCCTTATCTCTTCATCGGGCCCCTGGTACCGGGTATGATTGTTATCTGCAGTCACAGGCACAACTCCTTTCTTCAATATGCATTATCTTATCTATCCTTCTTTCATGCCTTTCCTCGCCGCTGAAACCAGTAGAGAGGAACTTCCTGGCTATATCTACAGAATTTTCTATGGAAATAAACCTGGCTCCCATGCACAGGATATTGGCATTATTATGCTCCCGGGCAAGCATTGCCGTTTCCTGGTTCCAGCACACCGCCGCTCTTGTGCCCTTTACCTTATTGGCTGCCATACTTATTCCGATACCAGTGCCGCATATCAGTATTCCCAGGTCCGCCTCGCCCCTGCTTACAGCCAGGCCTACCTTTTCCCCGTAATCGGGATAATCCACGCTCTGGCTGCTGCCGGTACCCATATCCGTTGCTTCCATGCCCATGGAGGCTGCCAATTCTTTCAGGGCCTGCTTATGCTCCACGCCCGCATGATCTGAGCCTATGGCTATCTTCATGTATTTCTCCTTCTTAAGAATATGCTAAAGTATATTATAATCCGGTCAAAAATATAATCTTAAAAGCCTAAAGATCCCCCAGGATGCTTTCAAAGCTTAAATCTCCCTCCCTTATTAGCACAGGCTCTCTGCCGCTGACGTCAATTATGGTGGACTCTTTTCCCTTAAGCCCGCCTTCCAGCACCACTATCAGGTCCGCCTGCTGCCTTATCGATAAAGGTATGTCGCCAATGGATACCGGCCTTATATCCTGTCCTGATATATTGGCGCTGGTAGACACTATGGGCCCGGAGATATCTATGATATCCCTTACTGCCTTAAGCCCCGCCATCCTGACAGCCACGGTATCCCTGCCCCCGGTAGTGCCGGCACCGATCATATCGCTCTTTCTAAACACCAGGGTAAGGGGAAGAGGAGGATCGCATTCCCAGTATTCCTTCACCAGCTTTTTACCCTGGCTGCTTATCTGACTTGCCAGCATATGCAGCTGGCTGATTTTTGATATCAGGATTATAAAGGCCATATCTTCACGGCGCTTCTTTATCATGTATATTTTTTTTAAGGCAGCCGGGTCATCGTACCTGGCGCTTATCCCGTATACCGTGGCAGCAGGAAGCACCAGGACCTTTCCATCCATAAGCGCCGAAGCGATCCTGGCTGTATGCTCCCGGCAGTCGTGCCCTTTTAAGACCAAAGTTTCCATAAGCAACAATATATCCAAATATTTATTGATTGCAATAAAAAAAATTGGGTGGGATGGCTCCCACCCTAAGAGGGTCAACTGAAAAAAGCACTTTCAGTTCTAAGCAATATAACATATTTTCATATTTATACAAAGGAAAAATAACTATTTTTTATAAATATGTGTATATCTATATGTAAATATACTTTAATCTTATTAAATATAATTATATTATTAAAAAAATCTATAAGATTATCAATAAAATAAGATTCAAGACAGTCTCGCATACCAGTACAATACCATGCTGTATTATTGTATAATCTACTTATTTACAATCGACAAAGGGACCGTGTGCCATGATCATGACAAGACCCACCTGGCATGAATATTTCGTATCCATAACTAAACAGGTAGCCACCAGGTCCACATGCCTCAGGAGGAAAGTGGGAGCCATCATCGTAAAGGATAAAAGGATACTCACCACCGGCTATAACGGCGCCCCCAAGGGGGTAGAGAACTGCCTGGAGGCGGGGACCTGTTTGAGGGAAGAGCTGGGAGTCCCCTCCGGCGAGAGGCATGAGATATGCAAGGGCCTCCATGCGGAGCAGAATGCCCTGCTGCAGGCTGCCTACCATGGCGTCAGCATAAAGGATTCAGTCATATACTGCACCACCCAGCCCTGCATAATGTGCTCCAAGATGATAATAAATGCCGGGATAAGGAAGATATATTACCTGGAAGATTATCCGGATCCCCTGTCCATCGGCATGCTGGATGAAGCCGGGGTGGAGTATATAAGGCTGGACTACTGATAAAAAGACAGATGCCGGGAGCGGCTAAAGTATATATAGCAGGGATGATACCGGCAGGGTAATAATATTTTCCTGTGAATGGAAAGTATTTTTAGAGGCCGCTATGCCTTTTATTGCAAACTCCCCCGCAAAATATTGAACAGATAGGTACCCTATTCATCCAGTCCTTAAGGCTGTGTATTGCCATTAAGGGAAAATTCCGGAAACAATCTGCCGATCAAGAAAGGCCTTGGCAATAAGACAGGAACCCTTAGCCCTGAAAGAGTAACGGAAGTGCTGGATGGCATAAAACTGATACTTGAGTCCAGGGATATTAATGCAAGAGGGTTTTTTAAAGGACTGGATACCGGCGCCGAAGAAGAAGATGACACATATTGAGACCTATACCAGGGTCTCTGATGCGATTGAGAGCCAGAATAAGCCTTCAGGACAGAAAACGGAAAATAAAAAGCGGGACCTGGATCCCGCTTTTTTAGATGACAGAACGTCTCTATTTATTTAAGGCTTGCCTATGATGAATTCCTGGATCAGCTGTCCTTCTTTGTGGAAGGTCTTAACGGTATACATGCCGTCAGGAAGGTCAGCAGCAAAATTGGCATCACCATAAGGCATGTCTATGCTAAATACCTCAGTGCCTTCCATATCATATATCTTTACCCAGTTATTATTCTTATATTCCCACCAAAAGACGAATTCAAAAGCATTATCCTCATTTATCCATACATGATAGCAGGTCATAGACCTGTCCCTGACCCAGGCAGCTGGTTCTTCGGATCCTTCGCTGCTGTCTTCATCTTCGTCGGCATCCTCGTCCTCATTTATCTGGGTAAGCCCGGTATCCTGTTCATGCTCAAAGGAGGTATTAGCAGTGCTCAAAAGTACTGGGGGTGATGTATTCGTAAATAGCATGCCGTTTATGGTATAGGTACCGGTGACAGAACTTTTAGGATAAGTATAATCAATATCCAGGGTAAGGTCCTCGCCATCTGAAGCGGCGGTCACGCTTCCCTTAAAAAGATCTATATTATTACTATTGGGATCTATAAGATTGGCCTCTATATCATAAGTACCGGCCGCATTGGCATGGATATACATGGTAGTATTTACCACCACATCGGCCCCGCTATTATCATAATCTACAATACTGTAGCCGGTGATGACGGCATCAGGCTCAGTGCCTCCGGTCTCGGAGGTCTCTATGAAAAGCTGGCCCCAGTTGACGGTAAGCAGCCATCCGGTGCCCTCTGCATCGGTATCTACCAGTACATCATTCTGGCCATCGACTATGAGGCCCGGATCCAGGTAGAAGATGGTGGTACTGTCAGAATTATTTTCACCGGAAAGATACCCCAGTTTCGTGCCATTAAAATATACATCATCTATTTCACCCTGTTCTTCGTCAACGTCATAGGCTGAGATTGTAAGCGATGCAGAAGTTATTTTACTAAGGTCAACCCCGGTCACGTCAAAATGGAAATAGATGTCATCATCGCCATAATATCCACTTCCATAATTACCAGGGGGATCCTCTGAACCCTGCAGGGTACCTATACCGGCAAATGAATAGGTGTCGGCATACAGGATACCCGGGAGAAACATCACCAGCAGTGCAGCTACTGCCAAGAACACGATAGCCCTTTTTACCTTCATCAAATACCTCCATTATTAAATGTTACAGTATGTATTACACATCTTATTTTATTATAAAATAAAATATCAAGTAATTATATCATAATTAAATTGTCTTAATAGTATTAAATCTTTAAATGTTTTTAAAAAGTATGGGAGCAGCTTCATGCACGCTTTTAAACTGGTTAAATCTTTTTACCAGCCGGGGCTGGTATTTGTAGTAGGTCAGTGCCTCCCTGGGGCCAATTGAGGTATCGGTAGATAGCAGGGGGAATACCCCGTCAACCCTCCTCTGGCGGGCCAGCCTTTCTTTTTTTTTCTCCCAGTACAGAAAGTAGCGGACTTCGGTGACTATCCTGTATTCTGCATTAGGCCCAGGCCTGCCCCTGCCCACCTTTTTTCTTATCTTTTTTGTTTTCTTTATGATGCCTATATTGATAAAATCGCCTGCCCTGTATCTTTTTAGGATGCTTTCTACTGCTTTTTTTATCTGCTCTTTGCCCTTTAGCTCTCGTTTGTTTAGTTTGGGAGAAAGGAGGGCAAGTTCTTTTTCTGCCTTTTTTAACCTCTC
>CAYPXQ010000182.1:0-3074 GCA_964414685.1 uncultured Actinomycetota bacterium | reverse complement strand
ATATTCCTTTAATATGCGGCAAAGGTCATCAAAATGGCTGGTATAAAGTTCTATGGGCTCTTCTATATGGTCTTCAATTGCATGCAATCCTATTATGGGTATGAAATTGCCTTCAAAGGGCTTCACGCCGTATACATCTATGCCGTAGCCTTCAACCGTAAAAGCCGCCGTCTTTTCTGAAGATATTTCCAGCCTGCAGGTTGCTCTGGAGTCTTCGGTTATATCATCCCTCAAGGCCAGGCGGGTACTAAAACCAGTTTTTTCACCGGCTTCCAGCCGGTCAATGCTCCAGGAGGTCTCGGCTCCTTCCGATATGAAAAGATCATCAGCAATAAACCTGACCATTATGTCTTTGGCCTCTGCAGTACCGCTGTTTATTATGCTTACATTGACTGCCAGGTCCTGTCCGGGATATGCATAACCGTTGTCTGAACCCGCAAATTCTATATATGAGTCCGAAAATATGGGAAGCCTGCTGTCATCGCCGCTGCCGTCTCTGATGCCTGCTGACAATTGACAGCCGGTAAAAAACGGTATTATGACCAATAGGACCATGAATACTGCACGGCTGATCGATCTTATGGAGAGTTTTGCATGAAACATCATAGATACTTTTTCCTGTTGCCGTTTCGCTTTATTTTTTTCATTTATCATGATAGCTATAGTGTTAATAGATCCGGGTCAATCCTGTATTTCGATCTCAATATCATCACTCTCTATATAAAAATCATTAGTGGTCAGCCTGAATTTTACAGGCAATAGCCCGGGAGCCATACCCCTGAGCTCGACTATCAGGTTTATTTCGCTTTCTCCCTCTATTGCATAATCGCCTACCCACATATACATCCCGCGGCTCAGTCCAGGATCCTGCCTGATGTCTCCATCAGGCATGGTCTTTATGAATTCGATGTTTTTGGGGAGTTCGAGCTCGAATGAACTGATGGTAATGCTGCTTCTGTTTTTATTGCTGACTATATACTCCACATTGAAACTTTCCCCGAACTTCCTCTGGAGGCTGTCAGTACGACAACTGATCTCAATATTAGCAACCGGCTCAATGACCTTAAAAAGAGCCAGCTCTTCATCCTGCCATTCCCAGTAATAAGACTCCCCTACCTGTTCGGCATTGAATATATCTTCCAATGCCGCCCTGTTGCCCACAAAGTATACATCAAGACCATCATTGATATCTTTTGTCATATTTTCAACCGTATATGATTCCGGATCCTTATGCCAGATATACTCTATATCTTTTTCGGCATATACATATTCATTTACATACTTGCCCACATTGGTTGATTTTGCCAGAACGTATACCCTGGAATTGCTCTCAATATTACTGAAAGCTTTATCCCAGAATTCATAAACACCCTCCGGTTCCGAGCGGTCAAGAGTATTATAATTTTCCAGGATCAGACAGGAAGGCAGCAAAACAAATGAAACCGCTATCACAGCCACAAGGCCATATCTTAATATCCTGGATAGCTTTGGAGATCTTCTTTTAAGAGACGTCCTATCAAAAAGAAAGACCGCCCCATCCAGTATGACAAGCATCCCAAAAGCTATATAGAAAGAAAAGACTATCATTGAATTAAGGAAGTAATTCCTGAGTGCATAGCCTGCATACAGGGGCGGTATGGTTATATTCATTATCACCAGCAATAATGTACAAAGGGCGAACTTCATGTTTTTTCTGATCAGGAATACAAACCCGGCCAGTGCCATGATAAGGAGTATGATCCCATAAGTCTCATAAGCTATACCAAGGTAATCCCCTATCACTCCCAAAACCGATAACAGTTCCCTGCCTCCGAATCTGCCTCCATGCAGATCTCCTGTCACACCTCTTCCGGTGACATAATAAAAGAGCTTAAGCGGTGTGTCGACCTGCCCATACCCCTGAAGAGACCTGACCATAATATAGAAATAAGACAGGAGGGGCAGGATCAAATACAATATACTTAAAAGGATCGCCCTGGCGCTTTTAAATATGGAAGGATCTATAATTATCACATACAGGACAATGGCCGGGACCAGAAAAAAAGCAAGGGGGTGATTTGTCAGGCTAAGGCCCCAGCAGAATGAGAAAAGATAAAGGTATTTTCGTGTCCTTTTCTCATTGTATAGAACCGCGGAAAAGAACACCAGGGCCAGGAAAAATGTATGTAATGTATCAAACTCCAGTCTGTTTGCCACCTCCCAGAAAGGCAGGGTAAAGGCAAATATCATAGAACTTATAAAACTGACAAAGCTGTTTTTGGTCATCCTGTTTAGCGCCAGGAATAGGACTGAAGCCGTAAGAGCGCCGAATACCGCAGAAAAAAGATTGAGCCTGAAGGCAATATCACCCACAGGCAGGAATGTGAAGAGTTTGCCCAGCATGGAAAAGACCGGATATCCCGTGGGGACCATAGGGCTCATCTCCAAAATCTGGAGTACAAACCAGCTGGTATCCCCGCCGATCAATTTACGTTCCAGTGTCAGGATATAGATGATAAAGGGTATTATAAAAGCAAGGACTGCAAATATTGCTGTTTTCCTATTTATGAAAAATTTTTTTATCATTATCGTCATATCCCATTAAATAAATATTTCCATAATACTATCATTATTGGACCACTTATAAATTAAATATCACAACTCCGGCAATTACAAGGATATTGCCTATGATCCTTGATCTATCAATATCTTCTTTTAAGACCTTCCATGAAAAAAACATAATAAAGAAGTAGCTTAAAGCAGTAAAGGAATAAAAATC
This sequence comes from uncultured Actinomycetota bacterium, assembly GCA_964414685.1. Classification (GTDB taxonomy): domain Bacteria; phylum Actinomycetota; class Humimicrobiia; order Humimicrobiales; family Humimicrobiaceae; genus M55B120. The sequence continues at coordinate 316 of CAYPXQ010000182.1, read as the reverse complement.
TGAAAAATCAATTACCCTCATAGAGACTATAGATAACACGGGCACAAGTATGAACAGGAATATGCTTGCCAGTATAAACCTGTTTTTAAGATTGTGTATAATCGGATCTTTGAAATCAGCCTGCCTGGCTCCTATTTTTAGGATTACCTGGGCAAGAGCCACTACAAACTGGGCCGCCACCGCCAGCAAAATGTAAAAGTAGATCATGTCTCAGACACCCTCCAGTTTTTTTCCGGACATTGATATCATAAAAACTCCGGCTACGATGACTGCCGAACCTATGATCTTATTTATGGTAATGGGTTCCTGGAAAAGG
>CAYPXQ010000181.1:0-8148 GCA_964414685.1 uncultured Actinomycetota bacterium | reverse complement strand
ATAGCTTTTTCCGATTTGACATCATGCGGGCTGTAAAAAGGAACCAGCTTAAAGGAAGGGTTCTCAAATACCCTCATATGGATATCCTCCATCCTGCGGAATTTCTTTTCCATGGAAAAGAAATTCTCCAGAAGGATATTGGAAACATCCAGACCCAGCGATACTATTATATGCGGAGTACTTATGGATATTTCCTGGACCAGATAGGGTATGCAGTTCTTGATATTTGCTGCAGAAGGCCTCTTTTCCTCTGTTACTTTCCCCCCTTTTTCACTCCTGGGTGTACACTTTACCAGGTAGGTTATATAGGTGTCCTTTTTCAGCGACAGCTCCACTTCATCAAGGATGTCCCTTATAAACTGGCCTGAAATATCACCGGTAAACGGCACCCCCTTTTTTTCCGCACCGTCCTTATGGGGAAAATCCGATACTACTATGATATTTGCTTTGGGTGCTCCTGCACCCGGGACTGGAGTCTTCCTGAGCCTGGCAAGGGTCCTGCATCTCCTGCAGGATAGTATCTCAGAATTCAGTTTTTCTATGCTTTCCTTAGCATTTATGGGCATAAAAGATTTCTAGCTTGTTTGTCCGCAGAAAAAGTATACAACATATAAAAAAATGAGTAAATAAAAAACAAAAATATTAGTTCTAAAGGAATTGCCCGGGGCAGAAACGGTCATTTTTTGCTTTATTTTTACTTTTTTCCTGTTATCATTAATGCAAGCCTTATATGGCGATAAGGCGTTTAAAAACAAGATCCATATGAAAGGAGAAGAGTATGGCAAAATACCAGGAGCTGGCTGATGCTATCATAAAGGGCGATAACACAGCATCGAAAGAGCTGGCAGAAAAACTGGTGGCAGACGGAGTGTCTGCAACTGATATCTTAAACGACGGCCTGGTACCGGGCATGAATGTGGTAGGGGCCAAGTTTAAGGCAAATGAGATGTACATCCCCGAGGTGCTTATAGCTGCAAGAGCTATGCACGCGGCAATGGACATCATCAAACCGCTTCTGGCTGAAAGCGGCGAAGAAGGCAGAGGTACCGTGGTGGTGGGAACCGTACAGGGAGACCTCCATGATATCGGAAAGAACCTGGTAGCCATGATGCTTGAAGGCGGCGGATTCCAGGTAGTGGATGCCGGTGTCGACATACCGGCGGATAAGTTCGTAGAGGAAGCAAAGAAATCAAAGGCGAAAGTGATCGGGCTTTCCGCTCTTCTTACGACTACCATGCCTGGCATGAAGGAAGTAATCGAAGCCCTCAGGGCCGATGATGCTACTAAAGACGTAAAAGTAATGGTGGGCGGAGCTCCCCTTACCCAGGAGTATGCAGATTCCATAGGTGCAGACGGCTATGCGGCTGATGCGTCTTCTGCAGTGGACCTGGCCGGAGAGCTGATGTGATGACAGTCTGATGACTGCCAGGACTATTAAATACTGTATTTAATAGGGATATTAAATTGGAAGTGATTATGGGGACATAGCCACTTCCAATTTTTTTGTATAGCATAAATGGGGGTGATCCCGGCTACGGCCTTATTGCCTTATCAGCCGGTCGGCAAAATCCCTTATTTTTTCTCCATATTCCTCTAGCGGACCCTGAAGACCCAAAGACTCTATCCTTAGATCTCCGGCTGCCTTTACCATATTCTTTTTCTTCAGATAGGCATCCATCTTTTTAAGAGCGATGGTGCGGGGGTCCATATAGGTGGTGGAAAGGGCATATACAGTCTTTTCTGCAGGGGGAGTAAACCTCCTTACAAATGACCTTACCCCCAGAGGCAGCATAAACTGCCGGGTGGGCGAATGGAATAAATAAAGGTCTGCTTCAGGAATACTGCCGGGATCGGTTTCCGTAAACCTGAAAAGCTCCACTTCCTGTCCCCTGTCTTTAAGCAGTTGTGCCAGCTCATCCAGCATCTTCTTTCCATTACCGAATCTTGATTCATATATGATATTTATTTTCATCCTTTTCACCCCTTATTATGGTAAAATCCTGTTTTAAGGATTATATCATATAATGATCCGGCAGAGGTTAAGCTTGTTTTAAACATTGACCCGTCAGGGAGGGAAGATGAATACAAAGAAATTCACCATACTTCATTCAAATGATATACACGGGGATTTCCTGGCAGAAGTAAAAGAGGGCAAAGGAGACCTCATCGGCGGACTTTCCCTTCTTTCCGGATATATAAACAGAATCAGGGAGGAAGAGGAAAATGTCCTTTATATAATCTCGGGGGATATGGTGCAGGGGTCCCTTATAGACCTGGAATACAGGGGGGTCTCTACTATAGAGATAATGAATTACCTGGCCCCGGATGTGGTATCACTGGGAAACCATGAGCTGGATTACGGCCTGCCCCATCTCCTTTTTTTGGAGAAGATAGCCAATTTTCCCATGGTAAATGCAAACCTTTATATCAAGAAATACAATAAAAGGCTTATGCTTCCCTATATAATATTGAACAAGGCAGGATTTGATATCCTTTTTACCGGCATCATAACCGACAAAGTCCTGGCATCCATAAAACAGGACGAGCTTATAGGGAGCTTTATATCCCTGGAGGAGGCCAGTGCCGAAGTGGGCAAGATCACCAATGCCTATAAGAATGACGATATAGACCTTACCATCCTGCTTACCCATATCGGTTTTGAATCTGATATGGAGCTGGCAAAGATGCTCAAGCCGGAGTGGGGTGTGGACCTTATCATAGGAGGCCATTCCCATACTGTCCTGGAAAGACCTGAGAAGGTTAACAATATCCTTATAGCCCAGGCAGGCGTGGGGTCCGACCAGGTAGGAAGATTTGACATTGTAGTGGATGATGACACAAACAGCATAGTGGAATATAAATGGGAGCTTATACCCATAAACAGCAGCCTGGCAGAACCGGACAGGAAACTGCAGGAATATATAGATTCCTTCAGGGATGCCGTAGACAGGAAGTACAGCACCATCATCTGCAAGCTGGCAAGGAAACTCACCCATCCCTTAAGGGAAGAAGAGACTACCCTGGGAAACCTGGTTGCGGATGCCTTTGCAGCATCAGCCCAGTCTGATATTGCACTCTTAGGAAGCGGCTCCATAAGGGTAAAGGAGATAGGGCCGCTGGTGACTTTGAAGGATTTCAGGGCCTGTTTCCCCTATGACGATTATCTTAACCGTTATACCGTAACCGGAAAAAGGCTGAAACAGATATTCAGCCACATAATGAGGCCGGAAAACCGGGATGGCGAGGGCGAGTGCTACCAGGTAAACCGGTCTTTGAAAGTAATATACGACGACAGGGATTCCCGCCTGGAAAGTATATCTGTAAACGGCGAACCGGTAGATGACAGCAAGCCTTATACCATCACCCTGCAGGGATATCATTTCAATAATTCCAGGGATTATCTGGGAATAACCAATGAAGAGCTGCTGGAAGGCGGGGACCATAAAGTGATAACCACATCGGCTCAGGAAGTGCTTGAAGAATTTCTGCGCAACAACCAGAACATATCCAGTAAAATAGAAGGAAGGCTGGTATACAAATAGGCTTCCGGCCTATAAAAATATTGTATTGGGCATTTATATATAATAGAATGATTTTTGAAACGGCACCAGGATGATCGTCTGCCTGGGGCGGCAGTTTTTCAAGAAAACATTATTAGAAAGAGGAGGCATATCATGAAGATATTTTCCAGGCTGGCAGATCTCTTAAAGGCCAATATAAATGACCTTATCGACAGGGCCGAGGATCCGGAAAAGATGGTAAAACAGATAATAATCGATATGGAGGAACAGCTTCAGAGTGCTGTGCAGGGACTGGGAACGGTCATGGCCAGCGAGAGGCAGATGGAAAAGCAGCTCAATGCTTCAAAGGAAGAATCACAGATGTGGGAGAAAAGGGCCAAGGATGCCCTGGAAGCCGGAGATGAAGACCTGGCCAAAAAAGCCCTGACAAAGAAGCTGGAGGCAGATGAAGACATAAAGCAGTATGAGGAGATCCACGAAGGCATCTCCAGCCAGCTTAGCGTTCTCAGGGGACAGGTGGACATTCTTAAGGAAAAACTGGTAGAGGCCCGCACCAGGCAGTCTATGATAATAGCCCGGGATAAAGTGGCTGATGCCAGGAAAGCAGTTTCCACTGCTGTAGGGGACCTGGACAGCTCAGGGATGTTTGCCAAAATGGACAAGATGGAAAGAAAAGTGGCCGAGAAGGAAGCGCAGGCAGACGCCGCTTATGATATCTCGGGGCTGGAAGGATCAGAGGAAGACCCGTTTGAAAAGCTTGAGGATAAGAAAGCTCTTGATGACGAGCTGGCGCGCCTCAAAAAGGAATTGGGCAAATAAATAGGGAAAGCAGCATTATATGTTACCATATATCATCGGCGCTGTGCTTGTCCTGGGAGGTGCGGCACTTAGTTTTTTTGTACCCAGGAAAATACAATCGCGGAATATCGAGATAAAATTCATGCAGACAACTCCCATAGGGGAGCTGAAGGAGCTGCTGGAGCATAATGAAAAGGAAGGACTTCATGGATACCGGCATTATGTGGAAATAAAAGGAAGCGCAGGTTCGGATGATCCCGAAGAGACACCCTACTCCAAAAGGAGCGCGGCCTATTACCAGTCCTATCTTTACCAGGTCTACGAAGAAGTGCATACGTTCAGGGATGACAAGGGAAGGACTCACAGGCAGGTAGTGAAAAAAGAGTCGGAGATGGCCAGCCAGAAGAGTTCAAATCCCATAACCATAAATGACAGGCAGACCGGCGACAAGGTGTACCTGGATGTGAACCAGTCAGGCCTCAAGCTGGAGACGCTGAAGACCCTCGACAGGTTTGAACCGGTAAATAATATGAAAAAATATGATTTTTTCAGCGGCATCAGGTTCAGCAATATGGGCTCAAGGACACTGGGGTTCAGGATGCTGGAAAAGACCATACCCCTGGGCCAGCAGCTTTATCTTTTGGGTGAAGCCTGGCTTGAAGGCAGCAGGATACAGATGGGAAAGCCCGGGGAAAAGGACAAACCTTTTATAGCATCAGTCAGAAGCGAAGAGGACATAGTGCAGTCCAATGTCAAAAATGCCAGGGCAGCCCTCATAATAGGGATACTTATAGCAGTTGCAGGTATAGCAGTGATGATATTTCTAAGATAACATTGCGCATCTGTAAATAATGATATAGGATCCGGGAGCAGCAGGATAATAATAACAGCATGTGGTTATTTTGAACCGGTGAAACTGAACGATAAAAAACAATCCTTATTGGATTGTTTTTTTCGGTATCAGCTTCCGGCGGATATATCCCGGAGCATGCCCGATATCCTGTTAAGGTTAAGAATATCAGCGCGCAGGCCTGATCCTGGTTACCGGACAGTCTCCCGGTCAGCCAATTATTTCTTATTATTTGCCAGGGATACAGGTAAAGGCATGTTGACCAGTTAAAGTATTGCCAATAAAAAAGTATTACTGGTAAGTCAGTAATAATATTATTATAATAATATAAATAACTGATTTTAATATTGAAAAGGCGACAGAATATGCCCAGGATAACTCAAAAAGGCCAGGTAACGATACCCAAGAAGATAAGGGATAGACTGGGAATAAGGCCGAATGATATCGGAGAATTCACTATAAGGGAAAACAGGGTTATTTTCACTGTCAAAAAAGGGACTTTGCTGGATGCACACAAGAAAAAGACCGGTAAAAAATACGACATCCGCAAAACCCGCCAATCCATGGAAAAAGATATTGCCTTAAAGATTGTCAAGGAGGACAAATGATCTTCCTGGATACAAATATATTCATAAGGTATTTTGAGCAGGAGGATGAAAAGAAGGCTTTGGATGTGGAGAAGCTATTTGAAAGGCTGGTAGATGGTCGGGTAAGTTGTTTCACAAACAGCATGGTCATTGCTGAAATAGTGTGGACACTAGAGAAATACTATGAATGGGAAAAAGAAGAAGTGTGTGAGAACATAGAGATTATACTCAATACTCCTAATATCCGTATAGCCAGTAGAAATATCATAAAAAACGCTATCAGTACTTATAAAAACACTAATATTGACTATATTGATTCATATAATCATGCATGCATAAAAGCACATGATGCATCACAGATCTATTCTTATGATCAGCATTTTGACGGGCTTGATGACCTGGAAAGGCTTGTTCCCTAGATGACCAGGTCTTTATGATTTTATCTCCCTGAAGAGGTTAGCCATCTCTATGGCCCCCAAAGCGGCTTCCCAGCCCTTATTGCCTTTCCTGGCGCCGGCGCGGTCTATGGCCTGCTCCAGGCTATCGGGAGTGATAACGCCAAAAGATACCGGGATATTAAGGTCCAGGCTTATTTTTGCTGCACCCTTTATTGATTCATTGGATATATACTGGTTATGGGATGTATCGCCTTTTATCACTGATCCCAGGCAGATGAGGGCATCATATTTTTTTGTCTCTGCCATTACTTTGAGCGCCATAGGGATCTCGAATGCTCCCGGGACCCAGGCGGTCTCAACATTATCCTCAGGGCAGCCATGCCTTTTCAGGCAGTCCATAGCTCCATCCAGCAGCCTGGATGTTATAAAGTCATTGAACCTGCCTGCAACTATGCCTATCCTCAGTTTCGATGCGTCCAGTTTTCCTTCATATGTCTTCATCATATATCCTTTCTATCGTGTTAAAAATATTCGATCATCAATCCAGCATATGGTCAAGTTTTTCCTTCTTGGTTCTGAGATATCTCTTATTATTCTTATTGGGAGCTATCTTTATGGGCACCCTTTCCTTTATCCTGAGTCCATAGCCTTCAAGTCCGACTATCTTCTTGGGGTTATTGGTCATAAGCCTTATGGTGGAAAGACCCAGGTCTGATAGGATCTGGGCCCCTATGCCGTAATCCCGGAGATCTGCTTCGAACCCCAGGTGCAGGTTTGCTTCCACCGTATCCATGCCTTTTTCCTGTAGTTCATAAGCTCTCATCTTGTTGCACAGGCCTATTCCCCTGCCTTCCTGGGCCATATAAAGAAGGACCCCCATGCCTTCGGTATTTATCATCTTAAAAGCGCTGTCCAGCTGGCTGCCGCAGTCACACCTCATAGATCCGAAAGTATCCCCGGTAAGGCACTGGGAATGCACCCTTACCAGTACATCCTTCTTATTCATGATATCCCCTTTTATAAAGGCGATATGGGTCTCGGGGCTGATGGTAGACCTGTAGGTGACCGCCCTGAAATCACCCCACTTGGTGGGAAGCGTTATCTCGGCCACCTTTTCTATCAGTTTTTCCTTTTTCTTCCTGTACTTTATAAGCTCTTCTATAGTAACTATCCTCAGGCTGCGGCCTTTGGAAATATTTATAAGATCCGGGAGCAGCGCAACTTCCCCGTCATCCCTTATGACCTCGCTTATTATACCGGCGGGATAAAGCCCGCTTATTCCTGCCATGTCTACGGCTGCTTCGGTATGTCCGGCACGCTCCAGTACCCCGCCGTCAGCAGCCCTTAAGGGAAAGATATGGCCCGGTATGGTTATATCTTCAGGCCCAGTGGAAGGGTCTATAAAAGTCTTTACGGTAAGGGCCCTGTCCCCGGCAGAAATGCCGGTGCCGCTTATGGACCGGGCATCTATAGAGACCGCCAGGGCGCCCACATTGGAAACAGGATTACTGTCACTGCTTATCATGGGTATTTTAAGCTCCGCCAGCCTTTTGCCTTTGCAGGGCAGAAACATCATCCCCCTGGCATGGGTTATAAAGAAGTTCACGGAGGCAGCAGTAACCTTTTCTGCAGCCTGGAAGAAGACCCCTTCATTATTGCGGGCCCTGTCGTCTACGATTATTATTATATTTCCCTTGCTTATTTCTTCCAGCGCATCTTCAATGCTGGAAAAAAAACCTGTGTCTTTATTATATGAAGCCATTTTTCTCCAATTTTTCTTTAAGTATCCTGTCTTTTCCTTCCATATTTTTTTCCTGTTCCTGGCGGGACAGGTAATTCACTACATATCTTGCCAGCATATCTACCTCTACATTGACGGTGTCGCCTACGACTTTGCCGCCCAGGGTGGTGTTCTCATAGGTATGGGGTATTATTACTGTCCTGAAACTATCCCCCGATACCCCGGTCACGGTAAGGCTTATACCGTCCAGGGC
>CAYPXQ010000180.1:0-5187 GCA_964414685.1 uncultured Actinomycetota bacterium | reverse complement strand
GATCATTAAAAATAATCCATTCCAAAAACCACCCCCTTTTGAAAAACTGGTTGGCGATTTGAGGGGAGCATATTCCCGCAGGATAAATATCCAGCACAGAATAGTAAACCAGGTATATGAAAAAGAAAAGATTGTAAAAGTAATAAGGATGTGGACACACTACAGTTAGTGACATGGCAGTATTTCTGGACGAAGCAAAAATAAATGTTAAAGCAGGAAACGGGGGCAGCGGTATTGTCACCTTTTTCCACCTTAGGACCGGAGGAAAGAAGGTGGCTTCCGGGGGAAGCGGCGGAAAAGGGGGCGATGTAATACTGAGGGCTTCCGGCAATATCACTACCCTGTATGGATTCAGGAAAAAAGTGCATTTCAAGGCTGAGAGCGGAGGAACAGGGGGTAATAATAAAAAGACCGGCCGTAACGGCAGGGACCTGGTGGTCCCGGTACCGGTGGGGACCATGGTCAAAGACACCAGCGGCAGGCTGCTGGCTGATTTATCCTCGGAAGGAGATGAAGTGGCAGTAGCCCGGGGCGGGATGGGAGGCCGGGGCAATGCCAGTTTTATATCCCAGAAGAGGCGTTTTCCTGCATTCTGTGAAAAGGGTGAGGAAACTGAAGGATCCTGGATAAACCTGGAGCTGAGGCTCATGGCCGATGCGGCCCTGGTAGGATTTCCCAATGCCGGTAAATCGACTATTATATCACGCATATCCGCAGCCAGGCCCAGGATAGCTGATTATCCATTTACCACTCTGGTACCCCAGCTGGGAGTGGTTACATTTGATGATGAGGATTTTGTAGTGGCAGATATTCCCGGAGTCATCGAAGGCGCCCACGAAGGAGTGGGGCTGGGTCACAGGTTTTTAAGGCATATTACCCGGTCTGCGGTGCTGGTAATGGTACTTGACGGTCAGAAGCTCCTTGAACCGGATGGGGAAAAGCTTTTGATGGATTCATACAGGATCCTGAGAAGGGAGCTCAGGATGTATGACAGGGAAGTATATGATAAGGATTTTATTATCGTCTTAAACAAGACCGACCTGGTGCCGGACAAAGATATCCTGGAAAAAATAAGGGTCAAGCTTTCAGGAGAGGGCAGGGAAACCTTTTTGGTCTCGGCAGCTGCGGGGGACGGCATCAGGGATTTTGTGGCAGGCCTGCATCAAAGGGTAATGCAGAGAAGAAAACATGAGGCCGGATCTGGGAAAAGACAAAAGGATGCAGAAAAAATATATTCCATATCCGGGGAGGAGCTGGATAAAAGGAGGATAAGCATAGAGAAGACACCGGAAGGATATATCGTTCATAACAGGCATCTGGAGAGGCTGGTGGGCATGACAGACCTGGAGAATGAGGAAGCACTGGACTACCTGATGCACAGGCTGAAGAAGATAAAGGTGGGAGACAGGCTTAAGGCTCTGGGCATAGATGAAGGAAGTACGGTGATAATAGGAAAGCTGGTCTTTGACCTGGCGGACTGATTTTCGCTGATGGCTATTAATTGTAATGGACAAATAAGGTAAAATAATAGGAAATAATGCAGACAGGCAATATGAAAGACCGCAGGAAATATCTGGGAAACATCAAAAGGGCCGTGGTAAAAATCGGCTCCAGTTCCCTCACATCCCTCCGGGGCGGGCTGGACCTTGAAAATATGGCGCGGCTTATAAAAGGCATCAAGGACATGAGAGACGGAGGGCTGGAAGTCATCCTGGTCTCCAGCGGGGCCATGGCCGCGGGACTGGAATACCTGGACATAAAAAAAGACCCGGCAGAGACTTCCGATATCTCGCTTCTCCAGGCAGCTGCTTCCGTGGGCCAGGTAGAGCTTATGAAGGCATATAGGGACCTTTTCCTGGACAGGGGGATCAAGGTGGGCCAGATACTGCTTACCCATGAAGATACTACCAGGAGGGAGCAGTACCTGAATATAAAGAGCACCATAAACAACCTGCTTAAGCTGGGAGTGGTGCCGGTAATAAACGAAAATGATACCGTGGCTACTGATGAGATAAAATTCGGTGACAATGATGAGCTGGGCGCTATGGCAGCCATACTATCTGAAGCAGACCTCATGATAATACTGTCGGATATAGACGGCATGTACAGCCGGGATCCCAGGATAGACAGTAAAGCCCAGATGCTCTCATTTGTGGAAAAGATAGATGATGATATTGAGGAATCGGCCGGAGGAAGGGGCTCAGCCTATGGAATAGGAGGCATGCTTTCTAAGATAAAGGCAGCCAGGATATGTACCTTTTCCGGCATAGGAATGGCAATAGCCAACAGCCGCAGGGAAAATGTCCTTCCCGATATCCTGGAGGGGAAGGATATCGGGACATTTTTTAAGCCCAGGCAGGGACCAAAGGTAAAGAGCATCAAGAAATGGATAGCTTTCGGGGTAAGGACCAGGGGTGCCATAATAATCGATGACGGCGCCAGGGAAGCTGTGATAAAAAGGGGCACCAGCATACTCCCGGTGGGAATAACCGGGGTAAAGGGGAAGTTTGTCAGGGGAGACACCCTCAAGGTCATGTCTGCTGACGATGTCATGATAGCCAAGGGGATCACCAGTCTTTCCAGTGAGGACATAAAAAAAATAATGGGAAAGAATGAAAAGACTATTCTACCCCGTTACGGCAGGGACATGTGCGGTGAGGTAATACACCGGGACTGCCTGGTGGTATTCGAAAATGACAGATAAAATGAGCATTAAAGATCATGGGGAGGACCATGGACATAGTAACCCAGATAGCAAAAAAGGCCAAAGCAGCAGCACCTGAAATTGCTGCCGCCGGCACCGCGGTAAAAAACCGGGTTCTCGAGGGCATAGCCCGGGCCCTGGTAAGAAGCAGCAGTGATATAGTAAGGGAAAATAATAAGGATACAGAACGCTGCCGCAGGGAAGGCATTTCGGAGACGCTGCTTGACCGGCTTATGCTGGATGAAGCCAGGATAAAAAAGATAGCTGCCAGCATAGACAAGGTGGTAAAGTTTAATGATCCGGTAGGGGAGGTAATATCCGGCTATACTCTCCCCAATGGCCTGATGCTTAAGAACATAAGGGTGCCCATGGGGGTAGTGGGAATAATATATGAGGCCAGGCCCAATGTTACCATAGATGCAGCTGCGCTCTGCCTTAAGGCGGGAAACTGCATCATACTCAGGGGAAGCTCGCATGCCCTGGACAGCAATATCATTCTGGGAGACATCATGCAGGATGTGCTGGAGGAAAACGGTTTATCCGCTGATATTGTCCAGGTGATTCCTTCTGCAGACCGGGAGCATGCCGTAAGGCTTATGCAGCTCAGGGAATATGTGGATGTCCTCATCCCCAGGGGAGGGGCTGCCCTCATAAAAAGCGTAGTGGAAAACTCAAAAGTCCCTGTTATAGAGACAGGAGTGGGCAACTGCCATATATACATAGATAAATACCTGGATGATATAAGCATCAAAAATATTACGGAAATAGTGGTTAATTCCAAGACCCAGAGACCCAGCGTGTGTAATGCGGCGGAAAAGCTCCTGGTACACAGGGATGCCGCCGGTAAAGTGCTTACTCCGGTGCTTAAGGCGCTTGAGGAAAAGAAAGTCGAGCTGATAGGCAGCAAAGCAGTTTCGGATCTATATCCTGGAGCAGGACCGGCAGCAGAGGAAGACTGGTATACCGAGTTCCTGGATCTCAAGATGGCGGTAAAGATAGTGGACAGCCTGGAAGATGCAGTACTGCATATAAATAAATATGGTTCCCATCATACCGAGTCCATAATAACTTCCAGCTACCAGAGCTCGGTTTATTTCACTTCTGCTGTAGATTCCTCCACCGCTTTCGTGAATGCATCCACCCGGTTTACCGACGGGGAGGAGTTCGGCATGGGGGCGGAGATGGGGATAAGCACCCAGAAGCTTCACTGGCGGGGTCCTATGGGACTGGCCCAGATCACCACCAATAAGTTTATTGTCCTGGGTCAGGGACAGGTAAGGCAGTAGTATTATGACGGGGACCGGCAATAAGAGGATAGGCATAATGGGTGGCACCTTCAATCCCATACATCATGGACATATGGTAACTGCCCAGGAAGCCCTGGACCAGTTCAGTCTTGACAGGGTGGTCTTCATCCCTACCGGAGACCCTCCCCATAAAGTTGAAGACCTCCTGGCACATGCCGAAGACCGGTACCTTATGACTGTGATCGCCATTTCTTCCAATGACAGCTTCTTTGTCTCACGGGCGGAGATAGACCGCAGGGGCAAGTCATATACCATTGAAACAGTAAAGGAATTGCGGAACACATACGGGACGGATGCAGAGCTTTTCTTTATTACCGGTGCAGATGCGATCCTGGAGATACTGACCTGGAAAAACACTGATGAGATAGTCACCCTGGCAAAGTTCATAGCGGCCACCCGTCCCGGATATGACCTTTCAAAGATAGAGGAGCTCAAGTCGACCCTGTTCCGGTCTGAAAAAGAAGCGGATGAGGGGATTTCCATTATGGAGATACCGGCTCTGGCCATATCCTCTACCGACATCAGGAAAAGGGTAAAGCAGGGAAGGCCTATAAACTACCTGGTACCCGAAGGAGTCAATAATTATATAATAAAGCATGGCTTATATAGATAGCAGCATACTGGGACCGGACGAGACTGAATATGTGGAGGGCCTTGCCTCCAGGATGAAGGACATTATGAGCCCTTCTCTTTTCAGGCATTCCCTGGAGACCCTGGACTTCGCCCTGGACATGGCATCGGCCGTACCGGAAGAAGTCGACCTGTACCGGCTGGCTGTATCCTGTATTGTACATGACTATGGCAAGATATTTGATATAGAAATACTAAAAAAAGCTGCCAGGGACAATAAGCCGGGCCTGAGCCGGAAGGAAATGGAAATTGAGCCATTACTTCACAGCCTGGCGGGAGATTATTTTATATACAGGGACCTGGATATAAGGGATAAAAAGATCCTCAGGGCAGTCAGGGTCCATACCATAGGCGCAGTGAATATGACCCTGGAAGAAAAGATACTTTTCCTGGCTGATAAGTTGGAAAGGTCCAGAAAGTATAAGAATGCAGGGTATTTAAGGAAACTGGCCCTAAAAGACATAAATTTATGCTTAATAGAAGTCTATAAAAATACTATAATATATGTAATAAATAAAAACAGGCAGCTGCATCCTGATACCAGCA
>CAYPXQ010000179.1:0-4442 GCA_964414685.1 uncultured Actinomycetota bacterium | reverse complement strand
AATGTGGCAGAGAGCCTGTATATGAACGGTTACATCAGCTATCCCAGGACAGACAATACGGTATATCCTTCTTCCATCGATATAAGGGAGATCGCCGCCGAACTGGGAAAAGTAAATGAATTCAGGGACATGTCGGAAGAGGTGCTGGGCCAGGAAAAGATAAAGGCTTCACGGGGAAGAAAAAGGACTACGGACCATCCGCCTATCTATCCCACTACGGCAGTCCCCAGGTCAAAGCTGTCAGCGGATGAATGGAAGCTCTATGAGCTTATTGCCAGGAGGTTTGCGGCCACGCTTCTGCCTGCGGCAAAGATGAAAAGCATTTCTGCAAAGATCGATATAAACGGGGAGGTATTTACAGCCACCGGGTCTACCATAATAGAACCCAGCTGGACTCGTCATTATCCCTATTACAAGCATAAAGATGTCTTTGTCCCCGAACTGGAGAAGGGACAGGACCTGAAGGTCATAGACAGGAATTTTGAAGACAAAGAGACCAAGCCTCCCGCCAGGTACAGCCAGGGAAAGCTGGTCCAGATGATGGAAGAGCTGGGGCTGGGCACCAAGGCTACCCGGCACAGCATCATACAGACGCTCATGGCCCGGGGCTATGTAAAGGGAAATCCGATGACGCCTTCAGAGAAGGCCATAGCCCTTATAAAGATGCTGCAGAAACATGCAGAAAAGATATCCACGCCTGATATGACTTCTGAACTGGAGATGTATATGGACGGCATCGCCAGCGGGGATGAATCCAAAGATGAGGTCGTGGATAAATCGCGGTCCATGCTGAAAGAGGTCATGGAGAGGCTCAAACAGGAGAAGGAAGAGATCTCGAGGGAGATAAAAAAAGGCATAAAAGAAGACCTGGTTGTGGGAAAATGTCCCAGCGAAGGCTGCGAAGGCGAGCTCATAGTGAGGGTAGCCAGGGCTTCCAAAAAGAGGTTTGTGGGATGCAATGCTTATCCTGAATGCAAGACGACCTTCTCGCTGCCCCAGAAAGGCCTTCTCCTTACTACGAAGGATGAATGCAAGCACTGCCAGTATCCAATGGTCAGGATAATAAATAAGGGAAGAAGGCCCTGGGACCTCTGCATCAATCCTGACTGTCCCGGAAAAGATGAAAAATATAAAAATTACAAAAATAAAGGCCAGGATAAGCCAGCTGATAAAGAAAGCTAGCTTCGAGCTCCCGCCTGATATAATAGAGGCACTGCAGGAGTACCGGAAAAAAGAAAGCGGGGATAGAGCTGTCCGGGTGCTGGACCTTATTATCCAGAACTACAATACTGCCCGCAAAGAGAGCCTTCCCCTGTGCCAGGACTGCGGCAATACCTATATAGACCTGAAGGTCGGCCCCGGTATCTGTATCGAGGACAGCGGCCGCCTGTACAGCCATATTGATGATGCAGTTGCAGATGCCTATGGGAAAAACTATCTGAGGATGTCTACGGTAGGGGACCCTCTTTATGACAGGATAAACAGGGGTGACAATACTCCAGCCATAGTCTCCGCCTCATTTGCGGAGGAGCCGGGACTTCAAATAACGGTGATGCTAAAGGGCGGAGGCAGCGAGAACTGCTCCTATCTCTCCATGGAAAATCCCACTGCCGGCCCGGACAGGATAATGGAACTGGTCCTGGGCCTTGTCAGGGAAAATGTCACCAAAGCCTGCCCCCCGGTAATAATAGGCATAGGAATAGGAGGCAGCGCTTCGGAAGTGGTAAAGATGGCAAGGACTGCCGCCTTCAGGGAACTCGGCAGGGTAAATCCGGATAAAAGGTATGCGGATCTGGAAAAGGAGATACTGTCCTTGGTAAACAGCACCGGCATAGGCCCCCAGGGCCTGGGCGGGGATACTACGGCCATAGGCTGCAATATAGAGTCCGCCCCCTGCCATATAGCCACACTCCCGGTTTCAGTATTCCTGCAGTGTCATTCCCTGAGGCGGGCATCTGCAGTTATAACAGGGTAGCCGGCAGATATTATATTGCTTTTTTTTCGAATCCTGTTTGCCGGTCATTTATTATTTTTACTTGACCTTTGCCGGTATAAATGTAATATAAGTGCAGAATTTGCATAAGTATTTACAGAATAATTTGATATCGATCCAATGATTTTCCACAGCAATGGGTGTTAAAGTAATCATAGAAAATATTAAGTCCTTCTAT
Source organism: uncultured Actinomycetota bacterium (assembly GCA_964414685.1). Lineage (GTDB taxonomy): Bacteria > Actinomycetota > Humimicrobiia > Humimicrobiales > Humimicrobiaceae > M55B120. The sequence continues at coordinate 2,271 of CAYPXQ010000179.1, read as the reverse complement.
ATAAAACACAAAAAGAAAATATCCATATCTGCAAGGATTTTAATAAGCGCCGGCCTGATCTCGTACCTTGTGTTTTTCAGGTCTGGATTTGAGGATTTTAATACTTTTCTAAATATCCTTAAAACTGTGGATCTGGCGCTGCTGGCAGCTTCTGCATCTACATATCTTTTTGGCATCTGGATATCAGCGCTTCGATGGCAGATCCTTTTAAAGACACAGAATATAAAAATATCACAGGGTTTCCTGGTCTCTTCACTTATGATAGGGCTGTTTTTTAACAATCTTCTGCCCACAAGCATTGGCGGAGATATATTCAGGACTTTAGATATATCAAAAAAAGCAGGAGTATCAGCCGGCAGATCAGCCAGTATCATAATCATTGAAAGGCTGTCAGGTATTGTAATGGCCGCGACCTTTGCCACAGTGGCGCTTTTTTTTGGTTTTGCCACAGTGGGCCAGACCTCCTATATCATCCCTGTGGTCATATTTTTTTTCCTTTGCATCATAGCCCTGTTTATTATACTCAACCCTTCAGTACTCAAACTGGACAGGGTTGTCAAAAAAGTAGGATTCCTTTTAAAAATAAGGGAAAAGCTGAAGGAGATATATCACACATTCCAGAGTTTCAAAAAATACAAAGCACATCTTGCAGGAGTTTTGATCTGCAGTTTTTTATTGCAGCTTGGCGTGATCTATCATTATTATCTTGCTTCAATTTCAATGGGAATAGAGCTTTCGTTTGTATCGTTTATATTTATTGTTCCCGTGATCACAATAATATCCATGCTTCCTATATCCATAGGAGGAGCTGGCGTGCGGGAAAACTCACTGGTCTTTTTGATGGCGGCTCTTGGAGCATCGGCAGAAAGGTCTGCAACAGTATCCCTTATTCTTCTTGCCATGCTGCTCATACTGGGCCTTATAGGGGCAATTATATATATTGTAAGGCCTTTTGTCATGAAGCAGGCTGTCTTAAAAAATCCTGACAGTCGATTACCGGAAAGTTAAGAAGAGCTTTTTATGGCAGATTTTTAAATTATGTGCCATTGATGTGATTAGAATATTATTAATAAGAGGCTGCCAGGGGGCAGTAAGAAGGAAAGGTTTTATTATGGCTATAAAAAGAAAACTTGCAGCAGCTATCAGGCATTGTCCGCCGCTTTTTAAACTGGGCTCAAAACTCTACCACACAATGAACGCCGGTTTTAAATCTTTGAGCCCGGGCGCTCCCGGAGCAATCGAATGGGCATTTGAAAAGGCAGCAGGACTTCATCAGGGCAGGCCTGTAGGGGACTATTATGAATTTGGGCTTTATAAAGGATATACGTTTTTTACAGCTTACCGTGCAGCAGCGCAGCTTGGATTATCGCAGACCCGCTTTTTCGGCTTCGACTCATTTCAGGGGCTGCCCCAGGTTGAAGATGTAGACAAGACGGGCGGCAGGTTTTTTAAAGGACAATTTGCCTGCTCCCGCGAACAGGTCGAAAAAAGCCTGTTAAAAAATGGGGTGGATTTTAACAGGATAAGGCTTATACCCGGTTTTTATGAAGAAACCCTTACAGACGAGCTTAAAAAGGAGCTGCGAGCCGGACCTGCAGGGGTAGTACTTCTTGATTGCGATCTTTACTCATCAACCAGCACAGCTCTTTCCTGGCTGGAAGGATTGATCGTTGATAAGACTGTGGTGCTTTTTGACGACTGGTACTCATTTACTGAAGGAGAAGAGTACGGCCAGCAGAGGGCGCTTGCTGAATTTCTCCAGCGCAATCCATCGCTTAATTTCGAACCACAAGCCGATTACGAGAGTAATGGCAGGACATTTATAGTCCGCTCGGGAGTTTAAATATATTATTTGATTTCTCCAAACCTGCTGGCTGAACAGTCGTTCACGGTAAAAGAATATCCTTTATCCAGGCAAATACCTATTATTTCATAGGTAAGTTTCCTGCTTCCGTAAAGGAAATATTTTTTTGCAAACATCATGCCTGACTGGTATATCCCGTCTTTTACCTTGTTGAAATTATTATTGTTTACCAGAAGCTCCTGAAGGCTCAATTGATCGATCTTGTAATATTCCATCCTGTCAAGGCTGTTTATGATCCTGTCTTTCTGCTCCGGATAAGACGGGACTTCTACAGCTACATATTTAAATAGGTCACGCGCTATACCCAGTTTATCTAATATTTCGGGGCTGTAGCCCGAAGCTGCCAGATTGAACCTTATCTCTTTTATGCCCAGGTCCTTTAAGACTTTGAGATTGTGCTTATTTGC
>CAYPXQ010000178.1:0-1791 GCA_964414685.1 uncultured Actinomycetota bacterium | reverse complement strand
GGAAAAGAAAAAAACTCCAATATTTTATCACTCTCTAGATAGAGTAGAAAAAATAGAATATTCAGGAGAAGAAATAGTCTATGACTTCAATGAACCCATAAGCAATTCCTTTATAGCAAACGGCATAGTAGTCAGAAATTGTGGGGAACAGCCCCTATTACCCTATGAAGCCTGCAACCTGGGATCCATAAACCTTTCCCATATGATAAAGGAAGAGGAAGGGATTAAGAAAGTAGACTATGACAAGCTGAAAAAAGTGATCCACACTTCGGTAAGGTTCCTGGATGATGTCATAGATATGAGCGAGTATCCCCTGCAAAAGATCCGGGACATGGTAGACGGCAACAGGAAGATCGGCCTGGGAGTGATGGGCTGGGCGGACCTCCTGGCGCTCATGGGCATCCCTTATGACAGCGAGGAGGCCCTGGAGCTGGGGGGAAGGATCATGAGCTTTATCCAGGACGAGTCAAAGGAGGCATCCAGGGAGCTGGCCCGGGAAAAGGGGGAGTTTCCCAACTTCAGGGGAAGCATCTTTGATAGTCCGGAAGGCTATAAGATAAGGAATGCCACCACCACTACCATAGCGCCTACCGGTACATTGAGCATAATAGCAGACTGCTCCAGCGGCGTAGAGCCCCTGTTTGCCATCTCCTTTGTAAAGAATGTGATGGATGATGATAGGCTCCTGGAGGTAAACAAGCACTTCAGGAAAACAGCAGAGGACGAAGGTTTCTACAGCAAGGAGCTGATGGAAAAGATAGCTGAGACCGGCAATCTCGATGAACTGGAGGAAGTGCCTTCAAATTACAGGCGCATCTTCAGGACCGCCCATGAAGTATCGCCCAAATGGCATGTCAGGAGCCAGGCGGCATTCCAGAAATTCGTGGACAATGCCGTATCAAAGACGGTGAATTTCTCAAATTCTGCTACCGTCCAGGATGTGGAAGATGTGTATATGCTGGCATACAGGCTTGGCTGCAAGGGCATAACCATATTCAGGGACGGAAGCCGGGATGCCCAGGTGCTGCAGGTCCAGGGGAAAAAAGAAAAAGCAGCTGAGACAGAAATAAAAGGGGAAAAGAAGACAGGGATCCCGGAAGGCAGGGAAATGGCGGCCGCCGTACAGTCAGCAGACCCGGAAAAGATGCCCACCATAAAACCCAGGCCCAGGCCTGATATAACCCAGGGGATGACCAAGAAATACAGGATCGGAGGCTGCGGTAAGCTGTACGTCACGGTAAACAGCGACGAACACGGAATATGCGAGATATTTACCAATACCGGGGAAGAGGGGTGCGCTGCCCTGACCGAAGCAGTGGGAAGACTCTTGAGTATATCCATAAGGGCTGGAATGGACCTGGAATCAATAAAAAGCCAGGTCGAGGGGATAAGGTGTATAACCTGTATCGCAGACAGCGATACAAGCGTGCTGTCCTGTCCCGATGCCATAGGAAAGGCTATCGAGTTTGCAGTAAATGGGTATAATAAGTTTGACCTGGATGTGACCGGGGGACCGCGGTCGGTGATGATATGTCCGGAGGCAGACTGTGGAGGCATAATGGAGCCCGAAGGTGGGTGTTATGTTTGTAGGAACTGTGGGTATTCAAAGTGCTCGTAAAGCACTTTTAGTTTTTGAGGCCACTAAATCTTTTATTATGCCCCCTGTTTCTTAGTGATAGAGTATTGGCCATGTCTTTTGATCCATGTTATCTAACCAGAAGGGCATGATCTTACTGAAGCTATATTTATAGGCCAGGGTCTGGCCCAGCTTGGATTGGGAGAGCTTTGATT
>CAYPXQ010000177.1:0-1901 GCA_964414685.1 uncultured Actinomycetota bacterium | reverse complement strand
AAATGTATGACCCCCGGCCACCAGGGCAACTGTCTCATAGTCATCCATGGCCATGCGGGCAAAAGTCTCCCGTACATCTATTCCGGAAGCAACCGGATCAGGTTTGCCATTGGGGCCTTCCGGATTTACATAGATAAGCCCCATCTGTACTGCCGCCAGGGGATTTTCCAGCTCCCGGTCTCCGCTGTAGCGCTTATCGCCCAGCCACTGGCTTTCTGAGCCCCAGTAGATATCCTCTTCAGGCTCCCAGACATCTTCACGGCCCCCGCCAAAACCGAAGGTCTTAAATCCCATTGATTCCAGGGCACAGTTGCCGGCAAGTATCATAAGGTCAGCCCAGGAGATCCTTTTCCCGTATTTTTTCTTTACCGGCCATAGAAGGCGGCGCGCCTTATCAAGGTTTACATTATCAGGCCAGCTATTAAGCGGAGCCAGGCGCTGTGACCCAGATCCGGCACCGCCGCGGCCGTCTCCCATACGGTATGTACCGGCACTGTGCCAGGCCATGCGTATAAACAGCGGTCCATAATGACCCCAATCAGCAGGCCACCATTCCTGAGAATCGGTCATCAGGGCGTACAGGTCTTTCTTTACTGCTTCAAGATCAAGTTTCTTGAATTCTTCAGCATAGCTGAAATCTTTGTCCATGGGGTTTGCCGCTGGCGGGTTCTGGTGAAGCATCTTCAGGTTCAGACGGTTTGGCCACCAGTCTTTATTGGTGCTGGCGCTGCTTGCTTTAGGCCCGGCAGCTCCGGTTACCGGACATCGGCTTTCTTCATTCATTGCATGATCCTCTCTTTTAGATTTACATACAGACATGATATCACAGTTCTCTGAAATGGACGAAATCCCGGGTGAAGAGTTGCGTTTTCCGGTACCGGGGACCATGCAGCTATTACTGCCTGCAGAGCGCCCTGGCTTAAGGCTGCCTTTCCTTATTGTTCACGCTGCAGGACTTTTCCCGGGAGCAGGATGAGCATTTGTCTCTTTTCCTCCCGGGGATAAAAAGAAACCAGACCACATAAAAAAAGGCGGCAATGACCATCACATATATAAGCACCATCTGCCACATATCAGATAAACAGCCTCCCTATCTGGTACACTATAAGGGCTACGGTCCAGGCCAGGGCCAGGGTATAGCCCATCTGGAAGAGCATCTCCTTTGTACCCGCTTCCCTCCTGAATACTGCCATACTTGCCATACAGGGAAAATATAGAAGGGTAAAAAGCATGAAATTATAACCTACCAGGGGGTGATAATTACCCTTTAGCCTTTCCTGCAGGCCTTCTGATGACTCATCAGCTCCCCCTATGCTGAAAAGTGTCCCCAGGCTGGACACTATGACTTCCTTGGCGGCAACGCCCGATATGGAGGCTACCACCAGCTTCCAGTCAAAACCAAGGGGCTTAAATACCGGTTCCATGAATTTTCCCATCCTGCCGGCAGCAGAGAATTCCAGCTTCTCTGCTGCCATCTCAGCCTCTATGGCTGCCGCCTGATCCTGGTATTGCCCTTCTGTTATTTCCTTCGATGCAAAAGACTGCTGCAGTGCTTCAAGCTGCGACTGGTAATCCTGTGAATAATCCTCGTCCCCTATAACGGGAAAAGTAAAAAGAAACCACATTATTATGGAAATCGCCAGTATTATGGTGCCGGCTTTTTTGACATACATCCAGGCTCTCTCCCAGGTATGGATAAGTATTCCCTTCATAGTGGGCACCCTGTAGGGGGGAAGCTCCATTACAAAAGGTTCCAGTTCTCCCCTGAACCGGGTAGCCCTTAATACCTTAGCCATTATGATGGCAAATATGATACCGATCAGATAGATGGAAAATATGACATTTCCCGCATATGCGGGAAAGAACGTCCCGGCTATCAGTATATACACAGGAAGCCTGGC
>CAYPXQ010000176.1:0-14245 GCA_964414685.1 uncultured Actinomycetota bacterium | reverse complement strand
TGCAGCCTTTTTCTGCCCAGTATTTTTGCAGGTTAAAGATTATATCCTGAAAATTCATAGTGTCTTATTTTAATCACAATGGATTCAATAGTCAATCAGTCACTTTAGGGGATAATGGATGAAGAAATGAGGGATTATGCTGTCATTATCTCTTCTGGACCAAAAAAATTCCGTTTAATGCCAGCAGATTGGGGAAGAGACTGACATTTCCCCTGTTTCCGGTATACCAGGAATCTTTTATATATATATCCTTCTGCCGGCAAAAATCCTTAAAATCCTTAAGGCTCCCGAAGTGTACATTGGGCGAATCGTACCACTGATAGGGCAGGGATGCGGTTACCGGCGCCTTTCCCCTGAAGAAAAGGTCCATGCGTGCTTTTATGTGGGCAAAATTGGGAAAACCTATTATCACCTTTTGCCCCACCCTCAGCGTCTCCTTTAAAAGGAATTCCATATCCCTTATTTCCTGGATGATCTGGTTAAGGATAACATAATCTACCGAATTATCAGGATAATCCCTGAGGCCGTTTTCTATATCCCTGTGATATACGGAGAGCCCTTTCTCCACGCATCTATATATCGCTTTTTCTTCCAGTTCTATGCCTTCGGCTTTTACATGCTTTTCTTTCACAAGATTGTATAAAAGGTCCCCATTGCCGCAGCCCAGGTCCAGCACCCTGGAGCCCTCCGGTATTATATCGATTATTATGCTGTGATCAGGCCTTACAAACGCGCCTTCAGCTTTTTTCGGCATATACTTTCCTTAAGAAATGCTTTACAAGGTGGTCCTGCTCCCCCGCTTCCAGAAGAAATGCATCGTGGCCATAGCCTGAATCTATCTCGCAATAGGTGGTATCCATGCCTCTTTCCTTCAGGCGCCTTACTATCTGTCTTGACTGGTATGGGGGATAAAGCCAGTCTGAACTGAAGGATATCACCAGGAAACTGATATCGGGCTTTCTGCCATAGGGTATAAGGCTGCCATCTCCTGACAGGTCAAAATAATCTATAGCCTTGGTTATATATAGATAAGTGTTGGCATCGAATCTTTTTACAAAATCCCCGCCCTTGTAATGGAGGTAGCTTTCCACCTCAAAGTCAGGGTTAAAGGAGTAATTGTAATCTCCGTTTTTAAGCTTCCTGGAAAACTTATCTTCCATGGACTTGTTGCTCATATAAGTTATATGTCCTATCATCCTGGCCAGTGCCAGGCCCCTTTCCGGCTGGCCGGTCCCATAATAACCGCCATTATTCCATGCCGGGTCTGACATTATGGCCTGCCTGCCAACCTCATTAAAGGCTATCTGCTGGGGCGAGTGCTTGAGTCCGGTAGCAATGGGGATGGCGGATAATATCCTCTCCGGATAGGAAGATACCCACTGAAGTGCCTGCATCCCGCCCATGGAGCCTCCCGCAACCGACAGGAGCCTTTCTATTCCCAGGTGATCCAGGAGGTGTCTCTGTACATCCACCATGTCTTTTATGGTTATAAGGGGGAAATCAAGGGCATATCTTTCTTTGCTTCCGGGTTTTCTGGAAGATGGACCGGTAGTCCCCATGCATCCTCCCAGCACATTGGAGCAGATAATATAATAGCTGTCGGTATCAAAAGCCCTGCCTGGGCCTATCATGCTGTGCCACCAGCCCGGCTTCCTATGGCCTTTATGCCAGCCGGCAGCGTGGGCATCTCCTGAAAGGGCATGGAGTATGAGCACGGCATTGTCTTTTTTGATATTCAGCCTGCCGTATGTCTCATATGCTACAGTTATGGGGCCGAACTCCCTCCCGGAAGCCAGACTGATATTTCTGTCTGGTCCGGCAAATGTATAATAGCCGGTCTCCACCGTCCCCGGCTCATCTTCTGTCTCTAAATGCATGACTTCTCCAGTGCCTGGTCTATATCGGAAATAATATCAACGGGGTCTTCTATCCCCACTGACAGCCTTATGAAATCATCGGTCACCCCTGTTGCCTCCTGCTCCCTGCTGTCCAGCTGCTGGTGGGTGGTGCTGGCAGGATGGATGGCAAGAGTCCTGGCATCGCCTATATTTGCCAGGTGGGATATCAGGCCCAGAGACTCAATAAATCTTTTCCCGGCTTCAGCTCCGCCCTTTATACCAAACCCGATAATGGCTCCCGCACCTTTTTTAAGATATTTTTTTGCCCTGCCGTATTCCCGGCTGGAAGCAAGTCCGGGATAATTGACCCAGGACACCCGGGGGTCCCCCTCAAGAAACTCTGCCGTTTTAAGCGCATTCTCAGCATGTCTTGCCATCCTCAGGTGCAGGGTCTCCAGGCCCTGGAGGAAGAGAAAGGAATTAAACGGGGAAAGGCAGGCCCCCAGATCCCTTAATAGCTTTACCCGGGCTTTGAGTATATAAGCAATATTTCCCTCATCCCTGAACTGCTTTATAAAATCCATGTCATGATAGCTGGGGTCAGGACCGGCTATGAGGGGGAACTTTCCATTTTCCCAGTTGAAATTCCCGGAATCCACTATAAGGCCGCCCATGGAAGTACCATGTCCGCCGATAAACTTTGTTGCCGAATAGGTTATGATGTCGGCTCCGTATTCAAAAGGTTTTAACAGGTATGGCGTGGTGGTATTGTCTATAATGAGGGGTATCCCGTTGTCATGGGCTATTTCTGCCAGGGCTTCTATATCAGTGACATTCAGTTTGGGATTTCCTATAGACTCGGCATAAACGGCTTTTGTCTTCTCAGTTATGGCGTCCCTGAAATTACCTGGATCCCCGGAATCTACGAACTTTACCTTTATCCCAAATTGCCTGAAGGTATTATTGAAAAGGGTGTATGTTCCGCCGTAAAGATTATTTGCAGATACTATCTCGTCCCCGTTCTGGGCCAGGTTCAGGATGGCAAGGGTCTCAGCCGCCTGTCCGCTGGATACGGCCAGGGCCCCTATGCCGTCTTCCAGGAGGGTTATCCTTTTTTCCAGGACTTCATTGGTGGGGTTCATTATGCGGCTGTAGATATTCCCGAATTCCTTCAGGGCAAAAAGGTCGGCAGCATGGCCGGTATCCCTGAAAGTAAATGATGTGCTCTGGTATATAGGTACAGCCCTGGCCCTGGTGCTCTCATCGGGCTCATGCCCTCCATGGATCAGTATGGTATCGTCATTTAGTTTTTTAGTCTTATCCATCTTATCCTCTTCCGTAAATATTATTGTTCAAAAAGGCCTGTAGAAAGGTAGCGTTCACCGGTATCGGGAAGGATCACTACGATCAGCTTATCTTCATTTTCACTCCTTCTCCCCACTTCTACTGCAGCCCAGGCTGCCGCTCCTGACGAAATGCCGGCAAAGATGCCGTCCTCTATTGCCAGTTTCCGGGAAAATGAAGCCGCATCCTCTCCTGTGACCCTTATTATCTCGTCAATAAGTCCTGTATCCAGTATGCCTGGAAGGAAGCCGGCGCCTATGCCCTGTATCTTATGGGGCCCCGCTTTGCCGCCAGACAGAACGGGCGATCCGGACGGCTCCACAGCTATTGAGACCAGGTTTGGTTTTTTTTGCTTCAGGGCCCTGGCCGCTCCGGTAATGGTACCTCCCGTGCCCACACCTGCCACCAGTATATCTATTGTACCGTCCGTATCGTTCCAGATCTCCTGAGCCGTGGTCCGGTAATGTATATCTGTATTGGCAGGATTATCAAACTGGTTGGGCATAAAAGAGTCCGGGATCTCCCGATGCAGCTTTTCAGCTTTCTCCACAGCACCCTTCATGCCTGCAGTACCGGGTGTCAGCACCAGCTCCGCCCCCAGGGCCTTAAGAAGGTCCCTTCGTTCCACTGACATGGTATCCGGCATGGTAAGCAACAGCCTGTAGCCCTTTACTGCACAGACATATGCCAGAGCAATGCCGGTATTGCCGCTGGTTGGCTCTATTATGATAGTATTGTCTTTTATGAGGCCTTTTTTCTCCCCGTCTTCTATCATGGCATAGCCTATCCTGTCCTTGACGCTGGAAAGGGGATTAAAGCTTTCCAGTTTGGCTGCTATAACGGCATTAGAACCCTTTGCCGACCTGTTCAGCATTACCAGGGGGGTATTGCCTATAAGCTGAGTTACATTATCTGCTATCCTCATATTTTTACCTTTCTTAAAAAAATGCCTGAAATGGTCCTGGCTTATCTTTTAGATGCTGTACATCAGCGGCCTGCTCTTCTGTTTTTCCCTGTGCTTTTCTGCCAGGTCCTCCAGTGTCCTTGACTCCAGGAGCTTTGATATGCTGCCGCTCACTTCGTCCCAGAGGTCCCTGGTGACACACAGGCGGGCATCGGGGCAGAGATCTTCATCACCCACACAGTCTGTAAGTTTTACCGGACCTTCCAGTGCTTCCACGATCTCTCTTATATTTATGCTTTTTGAAGGCCTTGCCAGGAAATAGCCGCCGCTGGCTCCCCTGGCAGAGTTAACCAGACCGGCAGATTTAAGTGACGGCATTATCTGTTCAAGATATTTTATTGATATACCCTGTCTTCCGGCTATTTCCTTAAGTAGTACCGGATTATCATCTTTACTTAAGGCAAGCTCCAGCATAGCCCTGGTCCCGTACCTTCCTTTTGTCGATAAGCGTATCATAAAAACCTTATAATCCCTATATTTCATATATATATAGTAGGGATTATATAGGGGTAAAAACTTTTGTCAACTTTAAATTTATTTTTTTATATGATTTTAAACCCTAGATGACTGCAGCTCTCTATGCCTCAAGTCCGGGCAGCAGAGCTTTCATATTCCGATCTTTTTTAAATACCGGAAACTGTCAAGGGTGCAGTCGGTGTGGTATACCAGGTAATCTTCAAGCAGCCTGTAGACTTTTTTAAGGTTCCGCGGTTCAGGCTCCACTCCCCTCAGGTCTTCCATCTTCATCCGGAAGATATCCGAAAGAAGCCTGTAGTCTGAAGCCCCCATCCGGATGCCGGCGCCGTTATCCCGGGCGCAGCGGGTGCACAGCACTCCCCCGCTGGCTATGGAGAAATGTATATCCTTTTTCTGCATCACATACAGCTCACCCGGGTCCTTATTGCAATAGCTGCATGCGTCCAGCATGGGGGCAAGTCCCGTGACCTGCAGGAACTTGGCCTCAAATACACATAATATTTTTTTCAGCACCAGTTCATCATCCCTGGCAGCATTATCTATCTCATTAAGACTTAAATAAAGAAGTTTGAAGAGCGCCGGATTGTCATCTCCGGAAGACTGCGTCTTTAAAACTATATTAGAGATTATCCCGGCAAATGTGAACTTATAGAAGTCCTTTGATATATCAGTAAAACAATGTATTATGTCTGCCTGGCTGACAATATCCAGGCTCCTCCCCCTGGCAAGCTCCATATCAGCCATATTGAAAAGCTCCAGTCTTCCCCTGAACCTGGATCTCGTCTTCCTGGACCCCCTGGCTACCGCAGATATCATCTGGCCGTCCCTGGAATACATCCTTACTATTTTGTCAGCTTCCCCCAGTTTGTGTGACCTTAAGATAATGGCTCTGGCTTTAAAAGTAGGCATAAAAAGTATGCTTTGCCTTATTTATCAAAAATGGTGCTGTACTCCTTGATTATATTTATCCCACTACTGGTCCCCAGCCTGGTAGCCCCGGCGTCGATAAGCGCCTGTGCATCCTCGAATGTCCTTATCCCCCCGGAAGCTTTTACGCCAATATTCCTGGTGACCACTTCCCTTATGAGACGTACATCGTCAAGCTCTACCCCCTTTACCCCAAATCCGGTGGAAGTCTTTATGAAATCAGCCCCCGACCTTTCTATTATGGAGCTTACTTTCCTTATCTCGTCTTTTGAAAGGATGCCTGTCTCTATTATTACTTTTATATTTATATGCCGGTTGTATTCAGCGATCTGTTCTCTCCTTATAACGCTTACCAGTACGCTGAGCTCCCTCTCTATATATTCGTAATTGCCGCTTTTGACGGCTCCCAGGTTTATCACCACGTCAAGCTCTCCCGCACCCTTCTTGATGCAGTCCCTTGACTCGAAGATCTTTGTCTCTATGGTGTTGGCCCCCAGGGGATATCCCACTACTGCACAGATCTTTACATCAGTATTGGCCAGGATCTTTGATGCCTGTGCAATATTGGCAGGGTTTATTACTACCGCCGCAAAATGTTCCTTTTTTGCATTTATACACAATTTTTCAATATCCTTCGGTGTTGCCACCGGGTTTAGTAATGTCTGGTCGATAGTCTTGGCTAATTGCTCCCTGGTTAATATTTTGATCACCTTACCTTGTATAGATTTGATAGTCCAAAATCAAAAACCGAACCGATCGAGGAGATCCTTCTCCCGGGTCCAGTTACTCTTTACTTTTACCCACAGCTGCAGGAATACCCTGGTCTCCAGCAGTTTTTCCAGTTCCTTTCTGGCGCTGCTGCCGGTCATCTTAAGCATTTCTCCCTTATGACCGATGATTATGGCTTTCTGGGAATTCCTCTCTGCATAGATGGAGCACTCGATAGAAGTCAGTTCGTCTCCTGACTTAGTCCTGGAACTATGCAGTCTGTCGACTTCAACAGTTATGCTGTGGGGTAATTCCTGCGACAGGCCTTCAAATAATTTTTCCCTTACTATATCTGCAACGATGTTTTCAAGGGGCTGGTCGCATATTATGTCACTCCCGTAATACCTGGGACCTGCCGGAAGATAATCTTTAAGGATATTTAAAAATGAATCCAGGTTTTCCCCGGTCTTTGCAGATACTTCTATTATGCTGTCAAAAAGGCCTTCTTTCTCTATTTCCTGGAGGTCAGCCCTGTATCTGTCCCGGTCCGCCAGGTCAATCTTGTTGACCAGGAGTATCCTGGGAAGGCTGCTCTTGCTGATATGCTCGAAAACAAAACGGTCGCCCTTCCCTATTCCCCCGGCAGCATCTACCACCACTACTATGATATCTACATCGCTTTTTATCCTGGAAGCAGTGTCTTTAAGCCTTTCCTGGAGAAGGTTCCTGGGCTTGAAGAACCCGGGGCTGTCTACAAAGATTATCTGGCTTCCGGGCGTATTAAGGATACAGTTTACGCGCCTGCGCGTAGTCTGTACCTTATCCGAAGTTATTAGAACTTTCTTATTTATCATCCTGTTGATAAGTGTCGATTTGCCGACATTTGTCCTTCCTATTAATCCTACAAAACCCGATCTGATATTTTTGTCATGCATTATAATTCCAGAGCATAAAGGTCTCTGTGTACTCCTTTGCCATATTCATCTTCTAAAAACGATAACTTCACGAATCCGGCTGACCTGTAAAGCGATACAGCCGGCCTGTTTTCCGGGTCGACCGTAAGAAATATTTTCTTAAAACCATCCCCTGCAGCTTTTTCCAGGACACTGGACAGCAGCTTCCTGCCGATACGGCGGCCTCTCAGCCGGGGGCGTACATAAAAGGAGTGAATAAAAGCAGCAGAAGCATCTCCGTATGATCTTATCGTCTGGCAGACACCGGCTATCTCCCTCTCCGGCAGTTTTTCTGCGATAGTGACAAGTCCGTATCTTATAAGGACCGGGATAACCCACTGGTTTATGGATGCCTCTTCTCCCAGACTTTCTATCTCAAGCCTGCAGATCTCCCTGATAAGATCCGGATCAAAATCTTCTATCTGCCTCGTTATGATTCCTTCCATTATCAGTAAACCGCTCCCCGGAGCTTGTGCAGCAAAAAAACATACCCTCTATTGATTTTACAATACCTGTCAATAGTTTTTCCAGTCTTTACTGCTTATATCATGCAGCAGGCTGTCCTGTATATTGTACATGACTGATCTTTCTTCAGCTTTTTGGTGGTCATAACCGAATATATGAAGAAGGCCGTGTATTATTAAAAGTATTATTTCCATTTTAAGGCTCCAGTCCCCTCCCTGGTCCCTGGAGTTTTCCCTGGCGGCCGCAGGTGATATATAGACTTCACCAATTATATCCGCGGCATGGGACTCTCCCCGGCCCAGAGGATCTTCAAGATATGAAAAGGAAAGGACATCAGTAGTCCTGTCTATATTCCTGTAGGACCTGTTGATCCTCCTCATATCCTTATCATCAATAAAGATGATGCTGACAGCTCTTTTATCGTCAGCATCGAACTTGCCGGAAATATATCTGCAGATGTCTTCAAAATCCCGCAGGTCAAGCTTGATCTTATCCTGATTGTCTGTTAATTCCAGGTGCATATGCCGCCTTATCAATAATAATCACTGCTGGCTATTGTATTCATTTCCTCCAGGGCCGGAGGTTCCTTTCCGCTGTCCTGGTATGATATCCTGGAGTGGTATATAGCGATCAATCCGTCTATGAGGGTCTTCTTGACCTTCTCTATCTCCTTTAAGGTTATATCTGCCTGTGCCAGCTGGCCGTCACTAATACGGTCTTCCACAATATCGTTTACCATCTGCTCTATTTTCCTGGGAGTGATCTTTTCAATGGACCGGACAGCAGCTTCTGCTGAGTCTGCCAGCATCAGAATAGCGGCTTCTTTGCTCTTGGGTTTCATTGCCGGATACCTGAAGTGTCCCTTAAGGCCGTTAGAGCTGCCGTTTGACGTTTCTGTTTTATCTTTCTGTTTCTCATAAAAATATGAAATAAGGGAATTGCCGTGATGCTGGGAAATAATATTAAGGACTCTCTGGGGTATTTTGTTTTTCCTGGCAATATCCAGTCCGTCCTTTATATGGTTTGCTATTATATTACGGCTCATGGATGGATTGAGCCTGTCATGGATATTATCTATATCACCTTTATTTTCATAAAAATATTCCGGCCTTTTGAGTTTTCCCAGGTCATGATACAGGGCAGCAACCTTTACCAGCAGGGAGTCGGCGTTTATGGCTTTGGCTGCATTCTCGGAAAGGTGGCCCACCAAAAGGCTGTGGTTATATGTGCCGGGAGCAGAAATAAGCAGCTTCTTCAAAAGCGGCTGGTCGGTATGGGAAAGTTCCAGCAGCCCCATAGCTGTCACAACATTGAAGGTGGATTCAATAAACGGCAGCAGCCCGATAGCCAGAATGGCAGATATTATCCCATTCAGTATACCCATGACCGTATAAAGAGCGATGGTCCGGAATTCCCCTGCTATAAGGTTGACTGTTAAAAACAAAAAGCCCAGCACCAGCGATCCTATGAATCCAGCCTTCATCACTTCGGATCTCTGTGACACCCTGGATACCAGGTAAGTTGAAAGTATGCCTCCCAGAATATAGGTGATAGCTATGGAGAAATCAAAATTTGTGGCGATACCGGCAAAGATGCCGAGACAGAGGGTAAGCATTATACCTATCCTGGCATCAAACAAAATAGTGCTTATAAGGGATACGGTTATTATAGGAAAAAGATAATTCCAGAAGTTCAGGTGTATTGATGACAGTATGGTAAGAGCCTTTATAAGGGCGGTAAAGATAACTACTAACAGGGCGATGATCAACAGCTTCTTAGTGCTCCGGTATATGTTTTTCTCAAATTTAAACATGTAAAAACCCAGTAGGAACAGGGCCACGGCGCAGATAAATAAAATATAGAGAAACCGGCTCCAGTTAAAATCCCTCTGCAAAAGCCCCAACCGGGTAAGTATCATTATATCCGTCTCATTTACTATCTCGCCCTCTAACACTATGGTCTGGCCCTCCATTATGGTGACCATATTGGGCGCTGTATTGAGTCTCGCCTCTTCTCTGGCAATTTCCGTGCCTTCGGGGTCAAAGACAGCTGTGGGCTGGATATTTTTCTGCAGGACCGCAGTTACAATGGGAACAGCGCCAGCCGATATATCGGGATCTTCTTCGGCCATGGTCACTGCATTGCTCCTGGCAAGGTCCAGTTCGGTAGGCTTTATTTCTTCCTTCATGATCTCCCTGGCTATCTCCTGGGTCTTTTCCAGAAGCAGGTTCAGCTCATCCACAGAAAGGTTCAGTGCAGCCGTAACTATGGATTCCGGGTATTCATTTCCCAAAAGATTGGTAAGATAGTCTACCTTTTCCTCCATGGTCATATCCTGTTTCTTCTGGACTACAGAGGTCAGGAGATAAAAATACCTTATCCGGTAAAGCGATCCTTCCTCCCCGCTCAAAACATCCAGGTCATATACATACCGGTCCTCGACTTCAGCTTCATTGATATTCCGGGCTTCCTCTGTCTTCTGCATATCCTCGAATTCAATACCCCTGTTTGCCTTGATAGTCCTGGGACTGGGAGCTCCAAGCTCCACGCCAATATCAGGAGCATACACATATGACAGGATAGTTACCACCAGGCCCAGGCTTAATATAAGTATGTAAAGCCTTCGGGCGGCAGGATTACCGAATGCGAAAAACTTCCTGAAGAAGCCTTCAGGTTTCTGGTCCCTGCCGTCTGTATCTATTTTTTTTGTATTTTTGTTTGCCAGCATGATCTATGGCTGATTATCTTTTTGTCCTCTCATCAAATTCCCTGTATGCATCGACGATCTTCTGGACCAGCTCATGCCTTACCACATCTTTTGATGTAAGGTTTATAAAATCGATCCCTTCTACATTATCAAGTATGCTTCTCATCAGGATCAGGCCAGACTGCCTGTCACTGGGAAGGTCCACCTGGGTTATATCTCCGGTTATCACCATCTTGGAGCCGAAGCCGAGCCTGGTAAGGAACATCTTCATCTGTTCCGGAGAGGCATTCTGGGCTTCATCAAGGAGAATAAATGAGTCATTAAGAGTCCTTCCCCTCATATATGCCAGGGGCACTACCTCGATTATCCCCATATCCCGGTACTGCTGGAATTTTTCAATATCCAGCATCTCATAAAGGGCATCATAAAGAGGCCTGAGATAAGGATTGACCTTATCATAGATATCGCCTGGCAGGAAACCCAGTTTTTCACCTGCCTCGACTACCGGTTTTACCAGGATGATCCTTGCTATCCTGTCCTGCTTCAGTGCTTCCACGGCTGTTGCCAGGGCCAGGTATGTCTTACCCGTACCTGCTGGTCCAATACCGAAAACAATGGTATTCTGCTTGATGGAGTCTATATATTTCTTCTGCCCCTCTGTCCTGGGTTTTATCTTTTTACCGCTGTTTACCAGGATGCTGTCGCTGAATACCTGGTGGGGCTTTATATCGGTACTGGTCTCAATTATCTTAATAGAATCCGAGACCTTTTCCCTGTTTATTGTCTGTCCCATGTTTACCTGCATTACCAGTTCTTTTATCAATTCAGTGACTTCTTTTACATTTTTACCTTTTCCTGAGACTTCCACGTCATCACCCAGTATGAAGATGCCGACATTATATTTCCTCTCTATCATCTTGATGAGCTCGTCGCGGTCTCCCAGGAGCTCGGCAATGGAATGACCCCCGGTAAATTCGAGATTGATCTTATGTTTGGTCGGAGACAATATTCCTCCTTGAAATCATATTGCCTGGTACAGGAGCCTTATGCATCCTATCCCGGCGGCCAGGCGAATGTTCTCTGGCCCATCAGATGAAAATGAAGATGGTCGACAGACTGCCCGCCGCCGGCTCCCATATTGGTAACGACCCTGAACCCCTTTTTATCAAGGTCAAGGCCGGCAGCTATTGTCTTTATGGTTATCATGATATGGGATATCTCACTATCTTCAAGTCTGTCTATTTCCATTATAGAAGAGATGTGCTTCTTTGGAATTACAAGAAGATGGACAGGAGCGACCGGCGAGATATCCTTGATGACTACCAGACCGGTGTCTTCAAAATAAATATCGCTGTCTATCTCTTTATTTACAATTTTACAAAAAAGGCAATCCTTCAAATCTGCACCTCTTCCGCTTTACATAAATACAGGCAAAACCTGATATAATATAAGACCTTTTTGATTTTTGCCCGAAACGGTAATTATACTATTTTTTTTATATTTTACAATTTTTATTATCCCTGCGCTCAAAACACATTTATTTATATGATTATAATCCATTTTACAAAAATAATTAAATCATGGTGCTTCTTCACCCAGAAGCCCCTGCCTGTATCTTTTTTGTGTCCTTATCTTTATTATCCTGCCCTTTATATCTTCCAGCCCGGCCCGGGGCTTGAAGTATACTTTTATATAATTGCCGGAAGTGCCGGAGACCATGCCTCCTGCGCCCTGTCCAGATTCTGCTGCTACATCCATGACCAGTCCCGTATTGGCGTTCAAAAAAACCTGCCTCAGCTCTTCGCCAATACTCCTGATCATCCTGCTTCTCCGGCTTTTTTCCTGGGGCGGGACACTGTCGCCCAGAAGCCAGGCCCTGGTCCCGGGCCTGGGGGAATACCTGAATACATGCAGTTTGCTGAACCTGAGCTGCCTTACCAGTTCCAGGGTCTTTTCAAGGTCACCTGTGGTCTCTCCGGGAAAACCTGTCATGATATCGGTGGTGATGGTAAAACCGGGAAGCCTCTGGTATATGTTTTCTGCAGACCGCCGGAAAAAACCGGAATCATAAGGTCTTCCCATACTCTTCAGTATGGCATCACTGCCGCTCTGCAGGGGTATGTGGAGATGGGAGGCCATCCTTTCCCTGTATTTCTCCATCACGCCCAGCAGGTTTTCGCAGATATCATTTATTTCCAGGGAACTTATCCTGATCCTCTCTATCCCCGTCTCGGAAAATATCTTCTCCAGCAGGCCGGCAAGGCCGGTGCCGTCTGCCGTATCCACTCCGTATTTGCCTGCATGGATACCGGTAAGCACGGCTTCGGCATATCCCTGTTCTGAAAGCATATC
Source organism: uncultured Actinomycetota bacterium (assembly GCA_964414685.1). Taxonomy (GTDB): domain Bacteria; phylum Actinomycetota; class Humimicrobiia; order Humimicrobiales; family Humimicrobiaceae; genus M55B120. The sequence continues at coordinate 1,510 of CAYPXQ010000176.1, read as the reverse complement.
TATGCTTTCCACTATCCTATCTGCGGGAGTACTCCGGTAGCCCCCTCTCACCCTGGGTATTATGCAGTATGCGCAGTTCTGTTCACATCCGTCCTGTATCTTGACTATCGGCCTTGAATGCGGATTTTTTCTCCCTGGCCCGTATCCTGCTCTATCCCCGGCTATATTGCCTGTATTACCGGCAGTTTCCAGGATCCTGGCCGTTGCCAGGGAAATATCTTTTTTTTCCTCATTTCCGATAATCAGGTCTACTCCGCTTTTTATAAGGAAATCCCGGTGGTCCCTGACATAGCAGCCGGTAACTGCAAGTATTGCCCTGCTGTTGGCGTTTTTGATCTTCCTTATCAGCTGCCTTACCTTGCGGTCGCTCTCTGCGGTGACTGTACAGGTATTTATAATGCAGATATGGGGATTGCCGCTGCGGTAATCCACCATCTGCAGTCCGTTTTGCATCAGCAGCCCTGCTATGGCATCGGATTCACACAGGTTGACTTTGCATCCCAGCGTATTTATTGAAAATCTCATGAGATCCTGCGGACCAGCTTTTAAAAGCCGGTCCTTATATAGAAATCTATTACTGATAAAAAATATGCGGCAGCGGTCTCTGCCCTCAGGATATTGTCTCCCAGCCTTAAAAGCACTGCGCCTTTTTCCCTTAAGCTTCCAGCTTCCCCCGGGGAAAAGCCGCCTTCCGGCCCTATGAGATATGCGATACTGGCGGCATGGGAAAGGGCGCGGAAACTGCCCGCCAGGTCCTTATTTCCGGAAGCGGCTTCATAAGGCACAAAGAAATACTCATGCGATCCTATGTTAATATCTTCCAGGGCCGACGGGGCGAGTACAGGGCATTTAAAATCCCTTTTGCTCTGCCTGGAAGCCTCATCCGAAATCCTCTGCCATCTTTTTATCTTCTGGCTTTTGCTTCCGGGATCCGGAACCGTCCTTTCGCTGATGACAGGCATAATGGCTGATACCCCTATCTCAGTGGTCTTCTGCACTGCATATTCCATGGCGTTCTTTTTCAGCAGGCACTGGTAAAGTGTTATCCTGGGCAGCTTTTCCTGTATATGTGTTTTTTCCAGTATCCTGAACCCGGCTTCAAATTTATTGATGTTTTCCAGTTCAGCCCTGTACCTGAAGCTTTTATTATCTGAGATATATGCAGTATCTCCCGGCTTCATCCTCAGGGGGCCATAAAGATGCCTGACATCATCAATATCCCTTATAAATAATTTGTTTTCATAGACCTGTCCCGGGTCTATAAAAAGATATGGGGTACTCATGGTAAATAGTCCTGCGGTATCAGCCGGTTTTTTCATTTCTGATGCTGGCATATTCTTCCAACAGCTGTTTTTCCTTCCGGTTTAGCCTGGTGGGGATCTCTACCTTTATATTTATTATATGGTCGCCTCTTCTGTAGCCGTTCAGCTGTACGAATCCCCTGGATCTCAGTATTATTTTTGTCCCCGGCTGGGTGCCCGGTTTTACTTTTATTTTTTCAGGACCGTCC
>CAYPXQ010000175.1:0-5174 GCA_964414685.1 uncultured Actinomycetota bacterium | reverse complement strand
CTGGGGACTTGTCGGTATCCTGCTTGATATGGCAAAAGGCTATTTTTCATATTATATCGTACTTGGCCTGGCATATGAAAGCAGTGCCGCTATTATGGGGACGAACCACAATCAGCTGATCGCCGTACTTGCCGGGTGTGCCGCCGTTGCCGGCCACAATTATTCCCCGTTCCTGAACTGTAACGGCGGAAAGGGGATCGCAGCCTGGGGAGGTTTTATGACAGCAGGCAGCTGGTATGCCTTCCCGGTAGGAGGATTTAGCCTGCTCATGGGTATCCTCTTGACCAGGAATATGATCTGGTCTGTTATCCTGGGAATAGTGATGACCTGTCTTTTTTTATGGTTTTATACTGATGCAGCAGTTTTTGTTTTTGCCTCACTTCTGCTGCTTGTTATAATGCTGCCCCGACAGCTAAACCGGCAATTGCCGCTGGGAAAAAATTTCCAGTTCTGGAAAGAAGCCAGCCTGGGGGATCTTTTCAAACCAAAATTGAGATAATTATATTTTTGGGAAATCTCTGCTAATAATATATAATCTTTATATATTGATAATATTTTATGGAGGTTTGTTATGCCTAAGAAGGATTTTTTGATCAATCAGTTTAAAGGCCAGATAGAGGACTGGGATGACCAGATCTATAAGTTGACATGCGACATAAAAGAGACTGCTGATGAAAATATAAAGATCCAGTGCCGTGAGAAAATAGAAGATCTTGAATCAAAAAGAGCGAAAGCAATGGATGAGATAGAAAAATTAGAACGGCAGCAATAGATCATACGGGGCCAGCCTGTAAGCCGGGTTCTGTACCGTCTGCACTAAATGCACAGACGGCGGCAGTCATCCATCTGGGATAAGCATCACTGCTTACCTCTAGCGGCCAACCCGGAAGAAGAGCGGGCAGCTCCATATCTTCCCTATTTGGCCTTTCTCCGGATGCGGTTTACCAGGCCAGGCTGTTACCAGCCTGCCGGTGGGCTCTTACCCCGCCATTTCACCCTTACCGGACAAAATCCGGCGGTATATTTTCTGCTGCACTGGCGCTGAGACAGGCCTTTCGTCCTGTCCCGCTGGGAGTTACCCAGCATCCTGCCCTCAGGAGCCCGGACTTTCCTCGCATATGCGCGACTGCCCGGCCGACCCCGGTATATTATACATCAATCTTCGATTTCACCAAAGCTTATACCTGATTCACCTGCATATCTGAATTCCATGCCGTCAAGCGCCCTGTTTACCAGTTTGTCCGCCTCCCTGTTTTTCTCTCTGGGAATGAGCCGAAGGTCTACTTTTTCATATTGGGAAAGCTTGTCGGTTATCCCCAGATATATATCAAGAATCTTTTTATCCTTGATCTTCCATATCTTTTTTATCTGGTTGTGGACAAGGGCGCTGTCTGTAAGCAGGATTATTTTCCTTATTTCCAGCTTTTCTACATATTCCAGAACTTTTTCCAGTGCTTTATATTCGGCCACATTATTAGTGTTCTTTCCTATATACTCGGAAAGCTCGCCGATCCTTTCTCCTTTTTCATCATATATAACAGCCCCGATAGCGGAAGGACCAGGATTTCCCCGGGAACCGCCGTCAAAAAATATCTTCAGGTATTTGTCTTGGCCCAAATTATTCCAGCTCCTTTTTTATATCATCTATCTCCGGTCTGTAGAGCACTGAAAGCCGGCCGCAAACCGGGCATTTATAGAGAATATCTGAATCGACCATCTTTTCCATGTCAGTATGGGGTATCTCCATATTGCAGACTCCACAGAATTCATCTTTTATCACCGACACAGCGATACCGCCTTTTTTTGATTTTACGATATTATAATTTTTTAGTCCCTCTTCAGGTATACGGGAAGCTACATCTTCCCTCCTGTGCCTCAGCCCCTCGATATTATGTTTAAGGACTTCCTTTTTCTCCTCCAACTCAGCTCTTATCCTTTTTGCCAGCATTTCCAGTTCATCAAGTTCTTTTCTCAGGCCTTCAATAACCAATTCCAGTTCTTCCTGTTTGTCCATCAGTTCCAGGATCTCATCTTCCAGCCTGCTGTTGGTTTTCCTGAGTGAGTCTATTTCGCTCTGGTAGTTGGAAAGCTCCCTGGGATCAGTTATGGAACCGCCAAAAAGTTTCTTTTCATTCGACTTTATTTTTTCTTCATTAGCCCCCAGCGAATCCTCCAGTTTCTTTCTATGGACATTGATATGATGAAGGTCCTTTTCCATAACAGCCAGCCTGTCTTTGCACTGTTCCTGCTTTTGGAACACGGTCTTTAGCTCTGCATGGTCTTCAAGCTTAGCCATCTCTGTGCTGCGGGCAGTTACAGCATTATCGATAAACTGGAGCTCCACAAGGTCTATTACATCTAACTTACCTGCTGCCAATGTCATACCTCCAATCCCAGTATCCACTTCTGGTCTTTTTTACCTCAATGTCAAGCTGCCTCTTGTCAATATAGGCTTCCAGCAAACTGCAGATGCCCTCTATAGCATGTTTCTCTATAGTCCCGTGTCCCAGCGAAGCTACTATCTTTCCTGAATCCCATAGTCTTGCAGCATTGTGATAGCTTATCTCCCCGGTTATTACCATATCGCAGTCAAGAGCGGCAAGCTCCCCGGTAAGTGAATTGCAGCTGCCAGCAACCAGAGCAACTTTCTCTATCATCCTGCTGCCGGCATTTTCACGCTCACGGTCAAATATCCCTATTTCACCGGCATCAAGTTCTTTTTTTAAAGTACCTATATACTGTTCCAGGACTGCAGGGTGCTTAAGCCTGCCAGTCCTTCCGGGTCCCCTATGATCTATGCGGTTTTCCAGCCTGTAGATGTCATAGGCAGGCTGCTCATAAGGATGTGCCTTAAGGGCTGCATATACCAGGTCTTCCAGGTCTTGCTCCGATACCATGCATTCCATCCTTAATTCATCCACCTGGCTAAGTATGCCTGGCTTCCCGGTATGTGGCCGGGCATCTTTGCCGGGAAGGAAAGTCCCTGTGCCCCCGGAGCTGAAAGTGCAGCATGAATAGTCCCCCAGTTTTCCGCCTCCTGCCCCGCATAACGCCTTCCGTACTTCTTCCTGGCTGCCTTTGGGTATAAACACCACGAATTTATACCAGTTTCCGTATTCCGAGACTATGGCGCCTGTATCCTCAAGGCCCAGTTTCTGGGCTATAAGATCATTCAGCCCGCCTTCCATGATATCGTAATTTGTATGGGCAGCATAGGCAGCGATCCGGTTTTCTGCCAGTCTCAGGATCCTGCTTCCGATAACTGTGGAATCAGTGATGTCTCCCGGATCCTCAAATACCGCCGGGTGATGAGATATTATGATGCTGGTGCCGCTAGAGATGGCTTCGTCGATGACTCTGTCATCCACATCCAGCGTTACCAGGACTTTGCTTACCTGGAGGCTGCCGTTCCCCACCTGCAATCCTGCCCTGTCCCATTCCAATGCCAGCTGCTTATGGAATATCTTATCAAGGTCTAAGACAAGCTCTTTCAGGATCATATCATATGCTGTAAACAGTTATAATAGATTAAATATTATAATATTAGCGGTCAAATAAAAAGCTTATCTTAAAAGTATGACTGAATAGGAGCTTATTCTTTCTTTCTAAAATCAAGGGATGCCGAATTTATGCAGTATCTTTTACCGGTAGGCCTGGGACCGTCATCAAATACATGCCCCAGGTGGCCTCCGCATTTTGCGCAGTGCACTTCGGTCCTGGCTGTACCCAGGCTCCTGTCTTCTTCTGTCTCGACACTTTTTTCCGCAGATGGCCTGTAAAAACTGGGCCATCCGGTACCCGAGTCGAATTTGGCGCCTGATTCGAATAATCTTTCCCCGCAGCCCGCACAATAATATAAGCCTTCGTCCTTGCAGTCATAATATTTATTGGCAAAGGGCTTTTCTGTGCCCTTTTCCCTTAATACATGATAAGTTTCGGGTGAAAGTTTCTTTTTCCACTTATTTTCATCCATCATCTCTACCCTCCTTTTAAAAGATCACTGGCTGGGATATCCCTTATCTATCCATTCATCGATACCCCCGCCGGCAAGGTCATATATTTCTTTGAAGCCATTAGCCGCCAGTATGGCAGCGGCATTTCCGCTCCTGTTGCAGCTGGAGCCGTTACAGTATACCAGTATGGGTTTATTTTGAGGGATCTCATCCAGCTTCTCTTCCAGCTGGGACACAGGGATAAGCAAGGCTCCTTTGATATGCCCGGATTCATATTCCGATTCTGACCTCACATCCACAATGACCAGATCAGGATCATTAAGGTACGCTTCATATGCCTGTTCCACTGAAATATCTATTATCCGGGAAGGCAGGCCGGAACCGCTGCCCTCCTGGCCGGAGGTATCCCCTTCCCCGTCAGAGGATGCATCTTCAGCACTTTCCCCATCTATTTCCAGGGCAATGTCTTCCATCTCTACCAGTCCTGTTTCATTAGCCTGTCCCCAGAAATTTACATATACGGCAATCCCGATAAGGATTATTCCAATAGCAATAAGGATATATGTCAATATTTCCACTATCAGCATCTTTCTGGCTGCAGTTATCTTTTCTGTGAATATCTTCTGAAGTGTCCAGGTATCATTAGGCTCTATGATTATTAACAGGTTCAGGACAAATATGACAAATAGAACGACAAAATGATAGATGCTGAAAGTCATATCAAGAAATCTGCCAAAACAGCCGCACAGCATATCGGGCCTGCTTCTTAGGACATAAAATGTCACCCAGGAAAAGATGATAACCAACACATTCAAGTGTATGGCGGCAATCCTTATATACACACCCAGTATCAGCATAATACCCAGAACCAGTTCTATTACCGGTATTGCTGCTGATGCCAGAAAAGGAAGGGGGCCTCCCAGCAGGCCCAGAGCACTGATGACTCCCTGGAAGCCTTTTAGATCTATTAACTTGAATATCCCGGATAAAAGGAATGCCATCCCGATTATTATGCGGATAACCGGTATGGCAAATTTAATAAAAGTATTCCTGCCCTTAATTTCCATAGGATAATATATTACCCTAAAAATTAAGATAATTGTATACTAATCCTGGTTTCCTTCTGCTTTGGAAGCTTCCACAAGTTTCCTGGCGATCCTTAGCTCTGTCTTCATCTTTATCTCGTCAGTATAGATCCTGAGCTCCCCTACCAGTTCATTA
>CAYPXQ010000174.1:0-2064 GCA_964414685.1 uncultured Actinomycetota bacterium | reverse complement strand
ATATCAGTATTTATCTAAAAGTACTATGGCCTGGGCGGCTATGCCTTCTTTCCTGCCGCAGAAACCAAGATGCTCGGTGGTGGTGGCTTTGATGTTTATATTCCCGGGGCTTATCCCCAGGATGCCGGCAATATTTTTCTTCATGGCATCGAAGTATTTAAAAACCTTTGGCTCCTGTAGTATGAGTATGGTGTCGATATTCTCTATGCCCAGGCCTTCCGACTCCATCTTCTTCCTCACTTCGCCAAGAAGCTTCAGGCTGGATATATCCTTATATCTCATGTCATTATCCGGGAAATGCATGCCTATGTCGCCCAGCCCGCAGGCGCCCAGTATGGCGTCCATTACGGCATGGACCAGGACATCAGCATCAGAATGACCGGCAAGTCCCCGGCTGTAAGTTATATCCACTCCTCCCAGGATAAGCTTCCTGCCTTCTGCAAATGCATGTACGTCAAATCCTATGCCGGTTCTCATCTATTGACTCCCTGTTTAAGGTTTACCGTTTTTGTTCATAACAAGTTCGGCAAGGAACAGGTCAGTGGGAGTGGTTATCTTTATATTCTCGTGTCTACCCCTGACTACGTTTACCTTCCAGCCTATCCTCTCCACCAGGCTGGAATCATCAGTGCCTATAAAATCTTCCTGCGCCGCCCTGCGGTGGGCATCCATGATCTCCCGGTAGAAAAAGGTCTGGGGCGTCTGGGCATGCCATACCAGTTCCCTGGGGACAGTAGTCTCTATGGTGGTCTTATTTATTTTCTTTATAGTCTCCCTGGCGGGAGCTGCCAGGATAACTCCTTTGACCTCGGGATCTTCCTTATTGTAGCTTATAAGCTTATTTACCGTCATCTCTACTTCATCAGGAGATACCAGGGGCCTTACTCCATCATGTATGAGTACAATGTCAGTGTCTTTCGGAACAGCAGAAATGGCATTAAACACAGAAGCCTGGCGGTGGGCTCCGCCGATAACCAGCTTCCTCACCTTTTTAAATCCATATCTTTCGATTATGTCTTCCCGGCAGGACTCAAGATAGTCTCTGGGAACAGATATATAAATGGCATCGACTTTCGGAGTCTTTTCAAATACGGTGATGGTATGGGCCAGTATGGGCTTGCCGTATATATTCAGGAATTGTTTACTGATATTACTCTTTAGCCTCGTACCCCTGCCTGCTGCTGTGATTATCGCTACGTTCATAAGATCTACTGACTTTCAAGACCGCCTCTGCAATGGGACCGGTTCTGTGGATACTATTTGCCCCCCCTGTTATAAGGTTCATTATAAAGGTAGTATTCCGAATATTTCTTCAGGCGGTTATATATGGACCGGGCCCTGGCCTTACCCATGCCGGCAACTTCGGACAGCTGGTCTACATCAGCATCAAGTATGCTCTTAAGGTTCCCGAACTTCTCGATAAGGTTAACGATTATGGACTGCGGCAGCCTCCTGACATCTGACAGTATCCTGAACCCCCTGGGCTGGAGGTTTATCTCCTTGAGGTTCCCCTCAGGCTTGTAACCAATAAGTTCAGCTATCCTGTTCAAGTCCAGCAGCTCATCAGCGGTAAGGGAGTTTACCTTATCCTTTATCTGGTCTGCATCCAACTTATTGCCCGGATGCTTATAATCATTTACTATATCTATGAAGTCGCTGGCAACATTTGCCATAAGCTCTTCTGTCTGCATGCTCAAAAGCCTTCCGTCTGCACCCAGTTCATAGATATATTTTTTTACTTCCTTTTCCGTTTTCTGAACTATGCTCGACCTCTGGAGCACGCTGCAGACATCAAAAAGCGTGGCCAGGTCTTCCAGTTCCCTGACAGTAAGGTTAAAACTCAGGTCATCCAGCCCTTCCTTGTATTTTTCCAATGTCTGGAGAGCCTGGTTAGCCTTTGAAAGCACCACCCTGGGTTCTTCCAGCATATACCTTATATTACCCTTATATATTGTGACCACATCCCTTTTCTGGGATATGGATATCACCAGGGTATCAGTCTGCTTTGCCACTCTTTCAGCTGTACGGTGCCTGGTCCCGGTCTCGGAAGTCTTTATGTCAGGA
>CAYPXQ010000173.1:0-2191 GCA_964414685.1 uncultured Actinomycetota bacterium | reverse complement strand
CTCTGCCAGGTTTATCTTTTTAAGATCCAGCACCCTTCTTCCCCTCTGGTATTGCGCCAGGTGGAGCAGGTGCTCGGAAAGCATCTCCAGGCTCCCTATATCCTCCAGGTTTTCTTCCAGTATCTTCCTGGCTTCTTCCGCTGACATATTTTTATCCCTCAGCGCCACTTCAGTGGAAGTCTTCAGCGCTGTCAGGGGGGTCCTCAGTTCATGGGATGCATCAGAGATGAACCTGTTCTGCTCTTCTACCATCTCCTCTATGGGCCTGAGCGTCCTTCCAGCCAGGAAGTATCCCACCAGGAGCGATAGGATAAAAATACCGCCATTTGCAAAAAGCAGCATAAAATACACCCTCTGCCTGGCTACCCTGAGATCGTTCCTGAGCATGTTCTGCAGTACGGGAGGGATCTTTTCCAGGTCCCTGAAATTCGACTTTATCTGGTTTTCTATATTCACATAGCGCTGGTTAAGATCCTGGACTATCGACCTGTAGATGACCAGGCTGAATGTCAGGCTTATGATCATTATAGCGATGACATACCAGACAGTTATTTTGAACCTGGCTGACCTAAACATCTTCCCCTCCCCCTATGCGGTAGCCAAATCCCCGCACAGTCTCGATAACAGGCACTTTTCTCCTGAAAGGCTTTTCAATCTTATTCCTGAGGTACCTTATATACACTTCTACCGTATTGGGAAGTATATCAGCATCATAGTCCCATACCTTCCCCATTATCTGTTCCTTGGTAAGCACCCTGCCCTTATTCCTTAGCAAATACTCAAGCAGGGCATATTCGGTCCTGGATAATCTTATAGCCTTTCCGGCCCTCCTGACTTCATAGCTTATGGTATCCAGGGTAAGGTCGCCTGCTGAAAGCACTGTTCCCAGTCCGCTCCTGGGACGCCTGGAGAGCGCCTTTATCCTTGCCAGCAATTCTTCAAAGGCAAAGGGCTTGGTAAGATAGTCATCGGCTCCGGTATTAAGGCCCTCTACCCTGGACTTTACCTCTCCCCTGGCTGTAAGCATAAGTATGGAAGAATCGACCTTATCTTCCATCCTCAGTTTGCGGCATATTTCCATGCCATCCATACCGGGAAGCATAAGGTCCAGGATTATAAGGTCATAATCCTGGATGACAGCCATGCCGTAGCCGTCGCTGCCTTCATAGGAAACATCCACGGCATGGGATTCCTGTTCCAGACCCTTCTTTATGGAGTCTGCCAGCCTTTTTTCATCTTCTATTATCAGTATCCGCATATGGGGTATATTATAGCAGTTATCTTAAAAGAAACTTAAAAAGGACCGGCAGAAGGTCATTGTACCGGTCCTTTTGATCAGAATAAGTTATAGGATTATTTTGCCTTTGGCGCTGTCCTGGTACTTTCTCTCGATATTGGTGTTACCCCGGCAGCCTCGGTGACCACCGTCTGCACCCTGTCAGTATCTACCAGTATCTTGGTATTTTCCTTTAATGAGATCTCTACAGCTTCTATTTTTTTCAAGATCTGTGCATTTCCAACAAAGTATTTCTGGGCAGCTTCATTTACCACCTTGATCTTATCAGCATCAGCATTTGCCACCAGCCTTATTGATTCAGACTGGCCCTCTGCAGAAAGTATAAGCCCCTGCCTGACACCTTCGGCCTTCTTGATCTCAGCCCTCTTCTCCCCGTCTGCCCTGGTCTCGGTAGCAGTAGCTATATCCATGGCTGCTATCTTTTCCTGTTCCGCCTTGACTACCTTGTTCATGGATTCCTGTACATCCGGAGGAGGCTGTATCTTCTGTATCTCTACCCTCAGGACTTCCACTCCATAACTATTGGTCTCCTTATCCAGGACAGTCTCTACTTGAAAGTTTATCTCACTCCTTTTTTCATTGGCATCTGTAAGCGTCATATTGCCTATTACTGCCCTTAGCGTGGTCCTTGCCAGGCTGGTAAGCTGGGCCCTGTGGTCATCTACATTATATATGCTGGCCTTTACGTCCTTTATCTGATAATAGACCACTGCATCTACCTCTGCATTAAGCTTATCTTTTGTGATCACCATCTGCGGCATCACATCTACCATCTGTTCTGTTATATTGACCCTGTACATCCTGTCTATCATGGGGATTATCCAGGTAAGGCCCGCATCTTTTATCCTCTGAAATTTCCCGAATCTTTCTATCACGCCTCTCTCAATAGGCCTT
>CAYPXQ010000172.1:0-9123 GCA_964414685.1 uncultured Actinomycetota bacterium | reverse complement strand
AAACGGCAGCACCTATCTCATACCCTGCCTGGAATCGCATGCGCCCCTGGACCTGGTAATGGTCGCTCTGGGTACCAATGACCTTAAGAACAGGTTCTCGGTTACAGCCTTCGAGATAGCCATGGGAATAGGCGTGCTTATAGATATTATCAAAAAAAGCGGAAGCGGCCCCGGAGGCTCCTGCCCGGAGATCCTTATAGTCTGCCCTCCGCCCCTGGGAAAACTGTCCCATCTATCCCAGATCCTTATCGGGGGTCAGGAAAAATCCAGGGAACTTGATAAAAACTTTAAAAAAGTAGCAAAACTTAATAGTTGCCATTATTTCAACCTGGGCAGCCTCATCAAGACCAGTTCAAAAGACGGAGTGCATTATGATGAGGAGGAACTGGTAAAGATAGGAAAAAGCCTGGCTGTAAAAGTAAAGGAAATCCTGTGAGATGATCAGGCTATTATAAGATTTGATCCGGTATCCTTAAACATCTTTATCTGGGCCTCTTTTATGCCACTGTCAGTTATAACTGTAACATTGTCCCTGAAGCTGTAAAGGTTATAGAAGAAACGCTGCCCTATCTTGGAGCTGTCTATAAGGAAATAGACCTCTTTCGATCTTTCCAGGATATTATTTCTCATATATGAATACTCGAACTTTTCTTCGAAAAATCCTTCTCCCGGAACCACCCCTGCCGAAGAAAAGAAGGCTATATCAAAATAGAGGTCGCTGATGAAATCTTCGGACATCTTTCCGCTTACAAAAAGGTCAGGCTTGAAGATCTTTCCCCCGGCAATAAATACTTCTGATCTGGGTTTTTTCAGAAGTTCCATAGCCACAAAGATACCCGTAGTGACTATTGAAAGCTGGACGTTCGGAGGCAGCTTGCTGGCAAGATAGTAACAGGTGGTACCGCTTCCCATAGCAATACTCCTGGCATCTTTTAATGTCTCCAGCGCCTTCAGGGCGATCTTTTCTTTTTTCTCCTTGTTCTTTTCCAGCCGGTTCATATAGGAATTAACGTCAAGGATAGAATCACTTATGGAAATATAGCCGTACTGACGGGCAATAAGGCCTTCCAGCTCCAGTTCCTTAAGGTCTTTCCTTAGGGTTATGGGAGAGACATCAAGAAGTTCCAGGAGCTCCCTGGTCCGGATCTTTTTTTTCTTGTTAAGGGTATCCAGTATAAGGTTTTTACGCGATTCCTTATCCATTTTCAGCATGTTTCCTGTCATGTTTAATATATAAAAAAAGTAACATATATGGCAATATAAAGCAAATACAATTGATATAAGGAGTAATGAAATAGATATAAAAATGTTATTAATAATATATTAATTTGTTATTATATATTGACAAATCTAATACAGAAAATATAATAGGGTTGATCAGGGAAAACATTTTTAGACGAGGAAGGATATTAGCCCAAAAATAAGGAGTGACATGATAAATTCAAAGACTTTCGAACCCTATACAGGCGAACCCGATATAAAGCGGCTCGTAAATGCCATGAGAAGGCAGGATGTGGACCGGGTTCCCAATGTGGAGATCGTCATAGAAGATGAAATAGTGGAAAAAATGCTGGGAAGATATGGCGGCAATACTCTCGCCTATGGGGGAGATCCCGCCAAGGGCGCAGTGGACGAAGATAAGATAAGGCCCATGTATCCTAAAGACTGGATAGAGATATGCAATATGATCGGCCAGGATACTATAATACTTGAAGCACTCTGGACTCCCTTCAAGATGGTGGACCAGGAGGGTAAACCGGTCCCCATATCGGGAAAGCCGGTAAAGACCAGGGCTGATTTTGAAAAACTGGTTATGCCTTCCGACGAAGACATCGAGAAAAAGATGAAATATGTCCGGGAATACAAGCAGGCAGTCAGGGGTACAAAAATAGGAGTGGGTATAGTGTATGCCACTTTTGTCATGACTATAAATGAGTTTTTGATGGACCTTTCTGATTTCATGCTGGCAGCATATGAAGATTACGGCTTTATAGAATATATGTTCGAGGTAAGTACCGATTACTGGGAAAAATTCTCCCGGGCACTGGTACAGGAAAAAATTGACTGGGTATATACTGCCGATGATTTCGGTTTTAAAAGCGGACTGTTTTTACCCCCGGACCTTTTAAAGAAACTATGGTTTCCCAGATACAGAAGGATAATGGATCCCATAAAAGAAGCAGGCATAGCCACAATGTTCCACAGCGACGGAAAGATCGATGATATGGTGCCCTGGATAATAGACTATGGTATTGATGCCTTAAACCCTATGGATCCATACTGTGTGGATTACAGGGAGTATAAAAAGAAGTTCGGCAAGAATATCGCCCTGTGGGGAAATATTGATATAGAATTTCCCCTGGCCAAGGGCACTCCACAAGATGTGGAAAATGATGTCAGGGAGCACATGGAGATATTAAAGCCGGGAAATGGATATATCTGTAGTTCCTCCCATTCCATAGTCAATTATATACCTTATGAAAATTTTATAGCGTTTATCAATTCCGTGCATAAATACGGCAGTTATTGACAGTCTGTCATATCAGGATCGGGAGACTGGGACAGAAAAAGCGTCCCGGACAGGCACGGGAAAGGTGGAGGAGATATTAAAATATCTCAAATCTATACCATTGGCTCCAGGACAGGAAAGGGATATAGACGGAGCACTTAAGGAAGCCAGGCAATATTTTAGGGAAAAAGCCTGCTGGAGGTTGAAAAAGGAAAAATTGCAATTATGAAAAGACCAGTATTTATAGCAGCAGACATAGGAGCCGGCAGCGGCAGGATATTTTCTTCGGGATTTGACGGTAAGAAAATAGATCCCGGGGAAGTTTACAGGTTCGAAAATGGTCCAGTATATGCTGATGGAACCCTTTACTGGGATATCCTGAATATAATCAAACAGGTGGGCACGGGTATTAAAAAGGCAATTGCCGGAACAGATGGAAGAGTGGCCAGTGTCGGTATCGATTCATGGGGCGCAGATCTTGGTCTTCTTGACAGCAGGGGAGAACTATTGCTTAACCCTGTCTCCTACCGGGATAAGAGCATATTAACAGCCGAAAAGGAAATAGAGGAGATAGTATCAAGGGATGAGCTGAACCGGCTTAACTCATCACTCACCTACAATCACTCCACCCTTTATCAATTATTCTATATTTACAGGCATAAGAAGCATGTAGCAGACCTTATTTACAAATATCTTCCCATAGCCCCCCTTATCGGGTATTTTTTGACCGGGGAGATGGTCGTTGATACCAGTATGTTTTCCGGCAGCCAGTTTTTTGATGTAGGCAAAAAAATATTTAAAAAAGACCTCCTTGACAGGCTGGGTATAAACAGGGAAATAATACCCCCCAGGACTGAGGCAGGTACTGTGATGGGCAGAATTGATAAGGCTTATGCAGAGTCAGGGCAGGATACGAAAGTCTCACTGGTATGCGGCCATGATACAGCTTCCGCAGTAACCGGCATGCCTCTTAAAAAAGGTTCCTGTTTTATTAACAGCGGTACATGGTCGGTAATGGGAATAGAAACAAAAAATGTCGTAACTGATACCGAGGTCTATAAAAATAATTTCACCAACTGGAATACCTACCGGGACAGGGTGATATTTTTAAAGATTTTTAACGGTTTTTATTTTATGCAGGAATGCAAGAGGGAATGGGACAGGCAGGACGGCAGCTATAATGATTATAGTGAACTCTACGGGAAAATATCTGTAGATGATAAGGCAGTATCCCTTATTGACCTGGAAGAGAGATCCCTCCTCATGCCCGGAGGTCCCATGACAGATAAGGTAGAGGCATTCTTTAAAAACTCCGGACAGGCTTGCAGTCTTTCCAGGGACCAGATGATAACCGCTATACTCCAGAGCATCATACTTGAATACAGCCTGGTCTTTGAGAGGCTGGAAAGTCTTTACCGGAAAAAAATAGAAGATGTCCATATGTTTGGAGGCGGCAGCCTTAACCGGGTATTCTGCCAGTGGACGGCAGACTGCCTGGGGCTGGATGTACATACGTGTTATCCCGAAGCTGCAGTCAGCGGAAATATAATAGTACAGCTTATAGCCCTGGGGGAGATAAGGGGCATAGGTGAAGGCAGGGAGATAATAAAAGCATCTTTCCCCGGGAAAGTCTACCACCCTTCACAAAAAAGATATGGATGGGATGAACTCGTAAATAAGTATCAAGGATTAAAGCAAATCATCACAAAAGAGAGGAAATGATGGCAGAAGAGGCAAAAATACCGAATATTAAAGTAACACCACCGGGACCCGGGTCACAGGAATGGCACTCCCGGGCAGAAAAACATATGAGGGGCTATTCGGGCCAGGTAAAACAGTTCCCCGTGGTCTGGGAAAGCGGCAAAGGCAATATAATGACAGATGTGGACGGAAACACCTATATAGATTTCTCTTCGGGAATATACTGTAACAGCACCGGCCACTGCCATCCTAAAGTGGTGGAAAAGACAAAAGAATACCTGGAAAAGCTTATGAACTGCCATGATTTTACTACCCCCATAAAGACCCTTTTCATAGAGAAGCTGGCTTCGGTCCTTCCCGGAGATATCAGCGGCATACAGCTCTTCGGCGGAGGTTCCGAGGCAGTGGAAGCGGCGCTAAGGGCGGTCAGGGTTATAAAGCAGGGTAAGCATGAGATGTTTTCCTTCTGGGGAGACTGGCATGGAAAGACTATGGCATCCATGAGCCTTTCCTCGCTGGGCAATACTGCATTCGGTCCCAGGGCAGCAGGCTCCCACCTGGCACCGGTACCGAACTGTTTCAGGTGCCCTTTCAAACTAAAATATCCGGATTGCAGTCTTACCTGTATGGATGTGCTGGAGGGCACCATAGATGCCGAAGGTACCGGGGACCAGGCTGCCTTTGTGATGGAGCCCATACAGGGTTACAGCGGTTCAGTGGTGTATAAGGATGAGATATTTCCCAGGATAAGCAGTATATGCAGACAAAGGGATATGCTCCTGGTAGTAGACGAGATACTGGCCGGCATGGGGCGCACGGGAAAGATGTTCTGCGTGGAGCATTATGATATGGTCCCTGATGTCATGGTCCTGGGCAAGGGAGTAGCCGGGGGATTTCCCATAAGCGCCTTTGCCATAAGGGAAGAATACAGCTGGGCCCTGGACCAGTCTTCCGCATCTACGACCTATGGCGGAAATCCCATGGCCTGCGCAGCCGGCTATGCCACCCTGCAGGTGATAGAGGAAGAGAAACTGCTGGATAATGTAAATGCTGTAGGCGCATTTATAATGGACAGGCTGGTAAAGATGAAGCAGGATCATAAGATAATCGGGGACGTAAGAGGAAAGGGACTTCTTCTGGCCATAGACCTGGTAAAAGACAGAAATACCAATGAACCTTTTATAGAGGCAGGTAAGATGGTCTATGAGGAAGCTTTCAAGAGGGGACTTGCCTGGATACCTGCAGGAAATATCCTCAGGCTGGCGCCGCCACTCATAATGACTGAAGAACTTGCCGGCACCGCCCTGGATATAATAGATGAAGCTATAGGAGTGACTGGTAAGCATTTTGGTTATTAAGATGATAATATTATTTATGGTTTTGTAAAAATATTTACAGGAGCAGGGATCAATGAATATTAATTTTGAAAAGATGAGGTCTCCCGAAGTGGGGGAGCTGGTCAAAAAAAACGGCATGGTCATCATACCCATTGGAGCATGTGAAGAGCACGGCAGGCACCTGCCTGTAAACACCGATACCGAGATAGCATTTAATGCTGCTGCAGATGCCGCTAAAAAGGTATCAAAGGAAATACCCCTGGCTGTTACCCCTCCGGTATGGTTCGGATATACGGTGGGGGTATTAAAGAACTGGCCCGGGACCATAACCATAAAACCCAAAGTCCTTATAGACCTTCTGTACGATATATGTACCTCCCTTATCGACATGGGGATAGATAAGATACTGATAGTAAACGGTCATGGCAATAATCCGGGCGTCCTTGATGTTGTGGTAAGGTCCATAGGAGATGACCGCAGGGTTTTTCCTGGAATAGTGAATGTATTCAGCCTGTGGGATAAGGATCATATAAACAAAGTAAGAAAGTCACTGGAAGGCGGCATAGGACATGCAGGAGAAGTAGAGACTTCCCTGATGCTTCATTATACCGACCTGGTAGACATGAGTGTTGCCGATGATACTGATATTATGACAAGCGATGTTCAAAGCTGTCCGGTTGATTTCGCCCCTGCCAGGAAGAAAAAACTATACCTTTCTACCTGGTACCTGGAGGACAGTAAATACGGGGGAGCGGGCGATCCCACCCATGCCACAGAAGAGCTGGGCAGGGATATCCATAATAAGATGGTAGAAGAGCTGGCAGCAGTCATAAAGGATTTCTATGATATCCAGGTAAGACTCTCTACCCGCAAGCCGAGAAGGGACTGCCAGAGATTCTAATGCTGGAATATCAGATAGACTGGGATGTCTTAAGACCTGCAGCAGGGTATTTCTTATTTGCCAGGACTATCATTATCGTATTCCATCATATCAAAGGATCAGATGATTATTTAAGAAGCAAATCCAGAAGAAAGGATAAATAATATGCCAATACTTGATGAAATCTATCAAAAAACTGTTAAAGGAGCCTACAGGGACATGGAAGAGCTGGTAAGAAAGGCAGTCGATGCCGGAGAACACCCCAATGACATAGTAAATCAAGCCCTGTCTCCTGCCATGATCGAAGTTGGGGACAAGTTCGGTAAAGGAGAGCTCTATATGCCGGATATGCTGCTATCTGCCAAGTCCATGCAGACGGCCATGGGAATTCTAAAACCCCTCTTAAAGGGCGATGAAGCCCGTATAGAGAAGGGAACAGTGGTTATAGGCACAGTAAAGGGAGACCTTCATGACATAGGAAAGAACCTGGTAATAACCATGGCAGAAGGCCAGGGGTTTAAGGTAGTAGACCTGGGCATCGATGTAGATTACCAGAAATTCGTGGATGCGGTAAAAGAGTATTCCCCCCAGATCGTGGCCTTCTCGGGCCTTTTAACTACTACCCTGGCCAATATACCCGATCATATAAAGGCACTTGAAGATGCCGGGCTGCGGGACAAGGTAAAGCTAGCCGTAGGGGGAGCGCCAGTCACTCGTGAATTCGCCGATAGATACGGCATAGAGATATTTGCCGATGAGGCCTCAGGGGCAGCCAGGGAGTTTGTGAAGGTGGTCAGCTGATAAGGTTATGCACGTAAATGCATATAAAATCAAAATAAGATATGAGAGGGATGAAATTAAATACCTCTGAAAAGAAAGGAGATATCTTGTTAAAAATAGCACTTGCCGCAGGTTCAATGCCGTATTTTTCCAGCGAAGGTGAAAAAATATATAAAAAAGCATCCAGGGACATGGAAAAGTTGTCAAAAACTATGGGCTTTGACCTTACTGTCTATCCTGACCTTATAATGACTGAAAAAAAGGCTGCGGAAGTGAGAAAGGAAATAGATAGCAAAAGTACCGACTTCCTGCTAATATTCCATCCCACCTATATATCCGGAGATATAATATTCGAGCTTTTTAAGACCAGGGCTGACCTGGGCCTCTGGGCAGCCTATGAACCAACCAAAGAGGGGCCCCTGCCACTGGCATCCTTCGTATGCCTTAACCAGAATACTTCCATAGCGGGACATTTTTTCAAGGATAATAAGAAAAAGTTCAAATGGTTTATGGGTGAGGCAGGGGAAAGGGATTTCAGGGAAAGATTTGAAGTGACTGTCAGGGTGCTTAATACTGTTAAGGAGCTTAAAGAACTGCGGATAGCCCAGCTGGGACCCATAGCTGAAGGTTTCAGGAATATGTATTATGATGAAAGAGACCTTTACAGGAGCCTGGGCGTGGATGTGATCAGGGATCTGGGGACAGAAGATGTGATAAGGGCTTCAGAAGAAATCGATAAGGACGAAGTAAGAATAGAATATGATAGAGTAAAGGGGAGCTTTACCAGGGTGACTGCCCCGGAAGATAAGATAATGGATTCGGTTAGATATTATCTTTCCCTGAGAAATATTTGCCGGGACCGGAATATTCAGGCAGTTGCCTTTGACTGCGCGACAAAACTGGCGCCTCTTAAGGCTATGACCGGATGCCTGGTAAATTCACTGCTCAATTCTTCCGGCATAGTCACCGGCTGTGAAGGCGATATGGTAAGTACCATATCATCATATATACTCAGGCTTCTGTCAGGAAGACCTACGCTGGTAAGCGATATGGCAGCCTTTGATGATAATGACCAGTCGCTTCTAATGTGGCACTGCGGTTCAGCACCCATGGAACTTGCAGACAATAATAGTGTGACCTGCAGGAATGTATACCGCTCTGAATTTGCCAAAGGAACTGACCTGGAAGATCTGGGCCCCATAACCTCACTTACCTATAAAAGCGGACCGGTTACTGTCTTCAGGCTTACCGGCGAAGCGGATTCCTTTTATTATTTTACCGGCAGCATGTTTGAGGGTAAAAAGTCCTGGTACGGAAACAGGGGATGGGTAAAAGACCTGAAATTTTATAAAGAGCCAATAGCAGTAAAAGACCTCATAAATACCATCCTGGTAAACAGTATCCAGCATCATTATCCCATGGTGCTGGAGGATGTGGGGGACTACCTGGAAGAACTTTCATACTGGCTGGATCTAAAGAAGGTAGGAAAAAATACCTGGGAGCGATACCTTCATGACTAGCAGCTTCTTACAGCTTATCAGCAACATTAGAATTTGGGATATTATCAATAAAAGATAATAAAAATAATATTACAGTCAATAGACTGACCCAAATTATATAAATTTGGTCATTATGAGTATAAATATTTTTTGAATGCCTGATCGGATTTGTTACAGACACATTTGATTTATAACCAGTTAATATTTATCTCTTTTTCCAGTTTCTCAAACTCTCTATCACCGGTCATAAGAACTGAATCATTCATTTTTGCAGTAGCTGCAGCAATACAGTCTGCATAGGATAATGCATTATAAGTTTTATATTTAGATGCATTCCTGATCAGTTGTTTGTCAGGATAAACCAGATCTATGGGGAGTTTTTCAAAATTCTTTTCAAACAGGCTTGCTTTATCAGGG
>CAYPXQ010000171.1:0-4069 GCA_964414685.1 uncultured Actinomycetota bacterium | reverse complement strand
TCATCATTCCGGAGAAAATATTATGAAGTTCTGCTCCGGCAGAAAGCCGAATTCTTCTTCTATCCTGTACCCGGCACCTGCCAGTTCCTGGACCAGGGTATCTCTGGATACATAATGGGATGATAATCTGCGGAACAATTTTTTTCTTTTTCTTTCTTCTTTGTAATCTATGACAGCTATCCTGCTTCCGGGTTTTAAATATCTTTTCAGCCTCCTGAAGTATCCAGTCCTTTCATGAATATGGTGGGTAACATTCCTCATAAAAACAAAGTCAAGGCTCTTATCCGGTATCTCCATATCCCTGCCGTCAGAAAGTATGGCGGTTATGTTTTTAATGCCTTTTTGGGAAGCAGCGGAACTAATAAAATCAAGATGGCCCTTATTGGTATCAACAGCATAGACCCTGCCCTTATCTCCCGCTATCTCAGAAAACCTGATTGAATAATAGCCTCCTCCAGACCCTATATCAGCAATTACCATACCGGGTCTTATAGCAATAGCCCCTATTACCTGGTCAGGCTTATACCTGGGATCGGATGCCTTGCGGTTAAGCATCTTCGTCCTGAGCACCTTTACCTGCTCCTTTTATTTTCTTTTCTATACACTACTATATCGCCCATGCTATACCCATTGCCAATGCTTTCGGCTATTACAGGGCATTTTATCTTGAGGAGAAAAAATATATTTTTATCCTCATCACTTAATGCTTCATAATTTCCCTGGCCCTTGGCAATTACCAGGTCAGATGTATCATATTCCTCCAGGAAATCCCGGGAACACAGGGGAAGGCTGGCTGCCGGCATATCCAGGCCGGTGGTTATGACCTTTACCGTCTGGTCCATCCCAATCATATGGGCATCCTCAATGGTGGCATCATTTAACGCAGGGCCACCCCTTACCGCAAAGGTCATCTTTTCTGTGGGCAGGTTTTCAATAAACAGTCTGTCCAGGACTATCTCCCCGGCATTATCCCCTATATATAATATCTTTTCTGCTTTTTTTATCTCCTGCCTCAATTCCTCTACAAAGCTGTTTCCAAGTCCCTGGACCAGGGCTTGTTCAATATTTTCCATTATTATTTCCCGGTCAAGGCTGGCTTTGGGACCAAAATCTATGATATTGCCGGCAAGGGCTATTCGGAGCCCGGTCTGGAACGGGTCGCTGCTTTTTCTTATCCTGTTCCGCAGGCCGCCAGCCAGGTCAAGACATATCCTGTTAAACTTTTCCTTTACTTTTTTATATGGATTACCTTCAGGTGCAAATCTCTTTATTATCTTCTGGATCTCATACTGGGTCATAAGGCTTATAGCATCAGGGTCAAAACTTGCTGCCGCCTTGATGGACTCTCTGAGGACTTTTTCGTGCAGGTCCTTATCGTCTGATACCATCCTTATTGCTTCTATAGCCTGTCTCAGGTAGCAGGGTATGCATTCTAGATATAGCCTCATAGACTATTATTCCCGCACCATGCTGGTCCCGCATTTGGGGCAGCTTATCTCATTACAGGGTACTCCTATCTGGTGTTCGGCTTTTGCGCCGCAGGAAGGGCATACGCAGCTGCCTCCGGGACCCAGACTGGATCCCCCCATCCTGCCTCTTCCTCCACCCCGGCCGAGTCCTCTTCCCGTACCGGCTCCCTGGCCTGCCGGGCCTGTTCCGTCTCCTCTGGGCATAATATTACCTCCTTATTATTTTGGGCAAATGTTCAAAATTATTATATGAAGCATATTCCCATTTGTCAATTAGGCTTAATAAAAGCTTAATAATATTTTAAGCCTATTATAGTTTTATTGGGATAGCTTGCATGATATAATCTTATTATGAGTATATGCTCATAATTATTTATATTTGAAAGGCGCGAGATGAAGATTTTCTATGGCCCGGTACTGTCCAGACGTTTTGGCTATTCCCTGGGGGTAGATATAATCCCATATAAGATATGCAGTTATGACTGCATATACTGCCAGCTGGGAAGTACCACTAAAAGCACTATAGACAGGAAAAGTTATGTCAGGATAGATATAGACCAGTTTAAGAAGTCCCTGGCCACGGTCATAGAAAACAATGAAAGAATAGACTATATCACATTTTCCGGCTCCGGAGAGCCTACCCTGAACAGGGATCTGGGAATGCTTATTGATGAGGTAAAACAAGTAACAGACATACCGGCAGCAGTCCTGACCAATGGAAGCCTGCTTTACAAAAAAGATGTAATAGATGATATATGCAGAGCAGACCTGGTAAAGGTATCAATGGATGCTTTTGACCAGGAGAGTCTTGAAGCCATAAACAGGCCCCATCCGGCAATAAAGTTTTCCCATCTTTCCAGGGGCCTCGATATGCTTATGAAAAGCTTTGATGGCAGGATATGGCTGGAGATAATGCTGATAAAGGGCGTCAATGATTCTTTAGAGGCGGCCTGCGGATTTGAAGCTTTTATAAGCAGCCTGGCGGACACAGACACAAAAGCAGACCTGGAAAAGATCCATCTCAATACTCCGGTCAGACCGACGGAAGGAAGCGGTATCGATATACCTGACAGTGATAGATTGAAAGAGATAAGAGAGATACTGGGTGAAAAAGCTGAGATAATAAAGGAGCGGGAAACCGGCGGCGCCCAAAAGAAGCAAAAGGTCCTGGAGGATGATATACTGGAACTAGCCAGGAGAAGGCCTGTTACCACCAGGGATATAAGCAGGTCTCTGGATGTAAACATCAATGAAGTCATAAAAGTGCTAAAGATCCTCATGGAGCAGGAAAAAATAGGCTCCAGGATGCATAATAAACGGAAGTATTATTATTTGTAGATGGAGACATTTACAAAAGCCAGAAGATTTATTGATAATCAAATCATTTTTTTTAAAAACTGGAGGAGACTATTGCCATCCTGTTAATAACAGAAAAGAGTTGAATTACTCCTAATTATACGTTATTATTTACGTATAATATTAAGGAGTATAATAATGATCACATTAACGAAAGATGAAATAGTATCATCAAGCAAAGCCAGTAAAAATTTTGGCCAGCTGCTTAATAGATTAAAATCAGGTGAAGCAGATAAGATAATAATATCAAAAAACAATGAATTGGAAGCCGTAATGATCACTTTTCAGGAATATGAATTAATGAAACAAATCTCTGATTTTCTTGAGCATCTTGAGATATCCCAGATTATTAAGTCCAGGAAAGACAATAAAGCAACAATAGGTCTAGACAAACTGATCACTGACAGTGGATTCAGTAGAAAGGATCTGGAAAAATAGAAGACCTATGATATGCGAAGTAAGGCTGACAAAGAAATCAGAAAAAGACTTTCGTAAACTCGATGGAAGTATTAAAAAAATTGTACTCAAGAAATTTGTTGAACTGGAATCAAATCCTTTCCTGGGAAAACCTATTGGTAATAAAGCAGGCATAGACCTTACTGGATATTACAAACTATATGCGGCTGGGAAAATCAGGATCGTTTACGAGGTTATCAAAAAAGAGCTAATAATCAGTGTTATATCTATCGGCAAAAGGGAGGATCTTGCTGCTTATTATCTTGCATACTTTAGGAAGTGATCATGCCGGTATTAATAGAGGACCAGTTTCCTGCCGTTCTGAATATAAAGGGGCTGAAAGACCTGGTTAAGAATACCCTCAAAACAATGGTAAGCATGTCATAAAAAGTTCATATTTAATATTCAGTCGATCATATTACAAAGGCGGCCTTATCTCGCGGACTATAGATATCTGATTGCCCGGAATTACTAACTATTTGTTATCTAGGTCTTTCTCTTACTAAAGCTGTTAAACTCCATTATCTCTGATACTTTAAGGATATCGTTTTTATCTACCAGCCTGTTATTAATGTATTTATGCAGAACACTTGATATGAGTGTCTGATAAGGCATCCCCTCGCTGGCGGCCATCATCCTGATACGCTCCAGGTCATTTACATTAAGTCTTAAAGTAACAGTCCTTTTTGCAGAACTCTTATCGATTATGGATTCTATCTCTTTTCTTCTCTTGCCCTGTACTTTTTTATAACTTCCGGCTTCTTCTTCGATTATTTTTTCATTTTCTT
>CAYPXQ010000170.1:0-3530 GCA_964414685.1 uncultured Actinomycetota bacterium | reverse complement strand
TAATATTCAAATACAGTCCTCTCAACCCCCATTAACTGATATAATATGATTTGAAATGGTGAAAACCCCACATTTATCATGGTTATACCTTCATTTCCGATAATATTTTCAATGCGGTAATACTCATCGGCAAGAGGTTCAAAATAATTATTCTCATAAATATATTTTAATACTCTATAATCGTTTTCTTCTTTAAAAGGATAGTCTTTAACCCAGAAAAATACTGGTGATATATCAATAGAAGGCTGGTTAAATGAAACCGTTTGACCGGGTTCGGGCATCTCCTTATCTATTTTTAAGCTATACCTGCAGGAAATCTTCCCATGTGGCGTGTAAAAAGATCTTTTCAAAATCCTGGTTCCATCCAGTTTTCCAAATATGTGACTTATTCTATCTTCTACCTGTATGCCTTCTGCTATATTCCTGCAAACAGGCAGAACATAGACAAGGCTGAGGCCGTTCATTCGGAAACCCAGTTCGGATTCACTCTGAGGAGGAATACCAAAGTGCATGGTCCATGGAACAATATCCACCTCTTCACCCCTTATCGACCTGATAATGCGGCTTTTTTTATCCAATCCTATAACCTTTTATAGTGTAACCTTGATTATATTCATCATAACATAACTATTTTATCCAGAAAACTAAAAGAACTCTCACCTAATATTTATCATTATAGCTTTCCACCATGAGGTTATAATTCTCAAACAGCCTGTCCACGGCATCATTAAATATGGTATTGTAAGACATATTGCAATTATAATCCGAGGCTATCATGCAGTCGATCTGCCTCTTCTTTGCATCGATTATCTCTCTTGATATCCCTACCAGCTCCTCTTTTGATGAAGCCAGGCCGGAAGACGCCTGCGTGTCCTCCAGGGAGCTGGAAAGTTCCATAAGTCTCTGAAGCAGGGTCTCTTCTATGGCTATATGGCCGGGGTGGTCAAATATCCAGTCCTGTCCGTGGGCATTATTCACATGGTTTATGGCATGATTATACTCGGAAAGGACCAGGCCTGCCTTGTCCAGGAAATCGCTGTCCCTGTAGACGTCAAGGTCTTCTGCCTTAAGTCCTTTTACCCGGTAGGATATATCCTGGGTTATTGCCGGCTCCTTTTCCCCGGTCCAGGTATAATATATGCTATTGGGGTAAAACTTTTCCCCTTCTATATCAAGGCTCCGGTAGAATACTCCGGAGCCCTTATATGTCTGCAGGTTCAGGAAGTAATTATATCCCATGAATTCTTCTTCGGAGGTTACATCTACAGGGATCCAGCCGTATCCCGGAAGCTTTATCTCCACCCAGGCATGGCCGTATGATAGCCGTCTTCCCGATTCATTAAGTATGCTGAATACCGGTATGCCCTGGACTACTACTGCAGGTATTCCTGAAGCCCGGCACAGAGCGGCATAAAGGACGGAATAATCGGTGCACACGCCCAATCCGTCCTGCAGGATCTCTGAAGCATGGTTATATCCCATCTTTCCTCCACCCAGCCGGGAGTAATCATATTCCATGGCCCCGGTCACCAGTTCATATAATCTCTCCGCCCTTTCCCCGGGGCTGGAAAGATCCCCGGCAGCAGTCCTGACGGCAGACCTGATTATATTGGAATCGCTGTCGATATAGTATTCGCTGCCGGTATATGCGGCAATGTCGCTGTCACCCGGAAGATAATCACCCGTATCTCCCAGGCTGGCAAAATCATATTCATAAAGAAGTGTATCGCAGTTTATATATGCCGTCCCGGTCTTTCCCTCCTGCAGGCTTCCCAGGTTTAACCGGGCTATGGTATTGTAGCCGTCCTGGATCAGCTGGTCGCCTTCCCTGTAGTTGGACCTTCTTTCCATTACTTCCTGGAAGGGAAGGTATGTCCTGGGTACTTCCATAAGGCAGAACAGCTCCTGGACATCTCCTGGGCCATTATTGGTGAAGCTATACTGGATCTCAACCGTAAGGCTGTGCTCCCGGGTGATGATTATGCTGCTGTCTATGTCTACTACTTCAATCCGCTTTTTGACAGCAGTATCTGTTATACCGTCAGATACGGTAAGAACGACTGTATATATTCCTGTTTCTGCAAATATATGCTCAAGGGCCATGCTCCCGGAGCCTGCAAGTCCGGGGATATCCCAGCTGTAGGCCAGCTCATCGCCATCAGGGTCAAAAGAGTTTTCAGCTGTAAAGTATACCGGGTTTCCTGTATTCACATAATAGCCGTCGGAATTCTGCTGGTATAGCTCCATTACCGCCACCGGGGCGGTATTGTTCTTTCCGGAAACGGCGGCAGCATCTTTGCTTTCTATCAAGGACGCTCCTGATGCCGCCTGTGCCTGTGTCCTGTAAATAATAGAGCAGGAAGCTATAAACAGGGGTATACATGCTGCCAGGCAGAGCAGGGGAAATATTATTTTTTTACTGTTTTTCATCTATCTTCAGTACCGGTTTTTCCTGTCTTCCCTATAATACTAAAAGATAGAATAAATTCATTTAAAAATTTTCATGACTAAAGCAATTTTTTTGCCCCGGAGAATACTTCTTCTACCCTGATGGCCGCGGCTGCATGTCCGGGATGCTTTTTGGGATTCCATTTCTTCATATCCTCATATATCCCGCCTTCGGTGTGATACTCTATGGGGCCTTTTATCTGGTAGGACTTATTCTGGTCAGTAATAAAGATTATCGATCCCCGGCTGCCTGCGAGTATGTTTTCCCTGGTCTTATGGAAATAATTATCCGCTACCAGTATGGTGCCCTTATCATATTTTGAGATACAGGTCACATAGATGCTGTTTGGCACCCCGTCACGGCTTACAGTGGTAAGCACCGCCGGTCCGCTCATCTTGTCCCATGCACTGCTTACTTCTTCGGGCAGTCTCTTCATAGTCTTTCCTCCATTATGCTTATTTGTCATATTATTGTCCTTATTCTCTGGTAAAATTATATACTGAATCAATTATCAGTTCGCTGTCATGAAGTATGGTACCCCTTATCATGTCCCGGAAGATAAAGCCTGCGCCCGATATCTCTGCCTTTATGATGACCAGTCCGGCCTTATCGATATGATGGGGAAATATTGACAGCAGGCCTTTCTTCTTTATTACCCTCCCGGCTTCCATAAAAAGCTTTTTTCTTCCTGCCCGGTCAAAATAGTGGTCATGGATGACATCATAAAGAAGCACCCCGTCAAGCTCACCGCTCCCCACAGGCATGGAGGCCATTTCACCGGACCCGATGATCCTGATATTCTCTATTGCCCTGCTGCCGGCCGATACCAGAAGCCTGCTTATGGAATCCTCATCTTTTTCCAGTGCATATACGCAGCCTGAAGGCGCTACCGCCTTTGCCGCAGCCATGGTATTGCTCCCCCAGCCGCAGCCGAAATCAAGGATCTTCTGACCCGGCATTAATCCTATCTTTTTAAAAAAAACGGGCCCTTTTTCATCGACCCACCTGTCAAAATCCTTTTTCATAACCAGTTATAATTATGACCATATGCTCATAATATAGATTAAAATATATTTGTCAA
>CAYPXQ010000169.1:0-6452 GCA_964414685.1 uncultured Actinomycetota bacterium | reverse complement strand
GCACTGTTGACAAAGGGGCTTTAATGATATATTCTTACAGCGAAACGTTTTGCAAATCGTTTTGCTGGAGGGTCAGGTAAATAGAACCTATAAAGACATCAATAGAATAATCATATTATATAATAAAGGGGTTTCCAGAAAGTCTTGAAGGGGGTGAATCTTAGGGCTTTAAATCGTCGATTTAATTAAACTTTTTAAGGAGGGCAAAAGAATGAGTAAGATCAAACAAATCTTAATCGCAGCAGCGGTTGTATCACTTATAGCGGTATTTGCGATACTGCCGGGCTGCAAGGAACCAGAAGTCATCACCGAGACAGTGACCGAGACAGTGACCGAGACAGTGACCGAGACAGTGACCGAGACAGTTGTAGAAGAGGCAGAGGGAGGAGAAGGATATGCATTCTATGAAGATATGAGGGACTATGCCCAGGATAATGCACCTTATCCGGATGCACCAGCTGAAGGTCATACGCTGGCATTTACCAATATAATGGGCGGAATACCGTTCTGTGAAAATGTATGGCAGAACGTGCAAGACCAGTGGGTGCTGGCAGGCGGAGATCCTGATGACCTTTATTATGCTGACAACCAGTATGATGCCACTATAGGTCTTCAAAATGCCGATATTATGCTGGCCAAAAATCCTGATGTACTTATAAACTTCCAGTTTGACGCCAAGGTAAACAGTATAATAGCCACCAAATTTGCCCAGGCAGGGATACCTATAATAGCAGTAGATGTTCCCACACCTGGTGCACCGTTTATGGGTGTAAACAACTTCTATGTTTCATACCTGGGAGGGCAGTATGCCATAGAACAGGTGGAAGCCATGGGTGGTATCGATATGATAGATGCTATAGTGCTTATGCAGTTCCCGGCAGGAGGAGAAGTCCTTATGTTGAGGTCTGAAGGTTTTTACCAGGCATTTGTGGATGAATATGGAGCAGATGTAATAGATCCCATGACATACAGGGCTGACGGCGGTGCCGGTGAAGCCGAACAGGCTAACCAGGCAATGACCGATATCCTTTCAACCATTCCAGATGCTGAATATGTAGTCATGACATCAATAAATGAGCAGACCATGAGCGGCTGTATAGCAGCTATCCAGACAGCCGGAAGATGGGATCCTGATAAGTGGACTATTGTCACCATGGGTTGCGATGATGTAGGAAAACAGCAGATCCGCGACGGACTTACAGACGGGGCAGTTGCATTCTTCCCGGAAAGATACGGAGAATACCTGATACCAGCAGCAGTATCATTTATGAATGATGAGCTGGTGCCTCCATTCCTGTATGTAGATAATGTGGTAATAAACCAGGACAATATAGATGAATGGTATCCCGAATAGCCATACTTCAGGGATGTGAGATAGTACCGATGATTTAGCAAGTTGGGGAGGCCCAAAAACCTCCCCAATAAATAAATAGGGGTGAGAAGTGTCAAACAACAACGGCATTGTACTCAAAATGGAGAATATTACCAAGACTTTCCCCGGAGTAAGGGCCCTTGATGATGTATCTATCGACCTGCATAAGGGGGAAGTGTTGGGAATATTGGGAGAGAATGGAGCTGGTAAGTCGACGCTAATAAAGATACTTGCTGGTAATTATATAAAAGATTCCGGCAGGATATTTATCGGCGGGAAAGAATATGACATAAAAAGCCCTTCAGGGGCCATGGCTGCCGGTATAAGGGTGATATACCAGGAGCTTAACACCATAAATAATCTTACAGTAACCGAGAGTATCTTTGTGGGCGAGCAGCTGGTAAAAGGACCCCTGAAGATCATTGACTGGAAAACCATGACTAAAATGGCAAAGGAGCTCCTGGATACACTCAATGTAGACCTTGATACTAATGCTGTGATCGGGGACCTTTCGGTATCGGAAAAGCAGATAGTAGAGATCGCCAAGGCCATATCCCGTGAAGCAAAGATACTGGTAATGGATGAACCCACTGCAGCGCTTTCAGACGACGAGATAAAATCCCTGTTTAAGATCATAAGGACCCTTCAGGAAAGGGGAGTATCCATAATATATATTTCCCACCGGCTTAAGGAGATATTTGAAATAGTAGACAGGGTCACAGTACTGAGGGATGGAAAGAAAGTTGGGACCCGGGATATAAAAGAGACTGATGATAATCAACTGGTGACCATGATGGTAGGAAGGGATATAAAAGACATGTATCCCAAGAAAGAAGTAGAACCCGGCGGTACGGTTATGGAGGTAAAGGATCTTGTTGCCGATGGAGTAAATGGGATCAGTTTTGAACTCAGGAAAGGCGAGATACTGGGTATGTTCGGTCTTCTGGGCTCAGGAAGGACTTCGCTGGTAAAAGCTCTTTTCGGGGCTAATAAGATAAGGGGTGGCCAGATACTCATCAATGGCAAAAGGGTAAATATAAAGGACCCTGCCGCAGCCAGGGACGAGAAGGTTGGACTTGTGCCGCTTGACAGGAAGGCAGAAGGCCTTGCCCTGATAATGGGTGTAAAGGAAAATATCACACTGGCTAATATAAAAGACCTGGGCAAGAGTTTTTTGATCAACAAAAATACAGAGCGTGAGAAGGCTGGCAAATGGGTCCGGGAAATAGGTATCAGGACTCCTTCTGTTGATCAGGAGGTAAACAGTCTTTCAGGAGGAAATCAGCAAAAAGTGGTGCTTGCAAAATGGCTTGAAAGCGGCTCCCAGATAATAATACTGAACGAGCCCACACGGGGGATAGACGTGGGGTCAAAGATAGAGATCTATAAACTGATGGAAGAACTTTGTGAAAAGGGCTCTTCCATAATAATGATAAGTTCCGAACTGCCTGAAATACTGTCAATTGCAGACAGGATAATAACTATGAACAGAGGCAGGTCTACGGGAGAGTATTCCAGGGATGAGGCATCTGAGGAATTATTGCTCCAAAAGGCCTGTACATAATACTAAGGGAGGAAGATCATGCCGGGAACCCAGACTGGCGCGGCTCAGGGAAAAAGGAAATTAAATATAAATAATACAGCCATTCTTTTTGTCATACTGGCAGTGCTGTTTGCGGTGGCGTCATATGTGGGAAGGCCTTTCTTCTTCTCCAGGCTGAACATTATACCCATGGTAAACAACCTTTCCTTTATAGGGATCGTGGCAGCTGTGCTAACTATGGTGCTTATTTCAGGCGAAATAGATTTTTCCATAGGAGGCAACATAGGCCTTACAGCCTGTATTACGGCGCTGCTTCTGGAATATGGTCTGCCGGGATGGCTGGTGGTAATAATTGCCCTGGCAGCAGGACTGGCTATGGGAGCATTCAATGGAATTCTGGTAACAGCAATCGGGGTAAACTCCATAATCGCCACCATAGGTACCATGTTCATATGGCGGGGTATCGGCTATACGCTTACCAATGGAGAGTCCATACTTGCACTTGATCCAGTAATAGATTATATAGGAAGAGGATTTGTATTTAAGGTAATACCCTTCCCCATAGTATTGCTAGTGCTTGTATTTTTGTTAATGTATATGGTGATGAACCATTCCAAATGGGGAAGAAGGATATATGCCATAGGCTCCAATCCTCTGGCATCTTTCCTTTCGGGCATAAAAGTAAAGAGGATCAAATTCGTAAGTTTCCTCCTCTGCGGTATGACAGCTTCCCTGGGCGGCCTGATACTGACTTCACTTACTGCAGTGGGCATGCCCCAGCACGGACAGAAACTGGAGCTGGTCATAGTATCTGCCGTAATACTTGGAGGCACGGCACTTGGCGGGGGAAAAGGATCCATGCTTGGCACCCTGGCAGGAGTGCTTATACTCGGTGTCCTTTACAACTTTCTGACCATAATGAATATCCTTTATTTCTATATACAGATAGTACAGGGGTCTGTACTTATACTTGTAGTAGCTGCATATGAGATAAGGCAGTCAATGGCAGCAAGAAATGTCTGATGATTTGATTGATTTTGAATAATCTATGGTCCTGGAGGATTAATGGAAAAGGCTTCAAAAAAATATTCCGGTTTGATGAATTTTTTAAGGACACCCAGCCCCACACTGATAGGCATATATGTGATAATGATGGTCCTGTTTTCACTTACCAGTGAGAATTTCCTTACCGTACAGAACATGAAAGGTGTTTTCAATAATTTTGCCGTATTCGGAATAATGGCGGCAGGAATTGCAGTGGTAATGATAGGGGGAGGATTTGACCTTTCAGTGGGTTCAGCTGCAGGACTGGCAGGCATAGTGAGTTCAGTACTCCTCATGAAGGGAATAGAGATACCCACGCCCTATGTATTTATAATCGCCATTATCATCGGCTGTCTGGTGGGACTTCTAAACGGCCTTATAATAACCAAGGTCGGCATAAATCCCATAATCACAACCCTGGGCACCCTGGCTATTATAAGGGGGGTATGCTATTTCTGGGCTGACCTGAATCCCAGGGTATATAATATGTTTGTCCAGAATTTTGGCCGTATTTATCTGGGAAATGTCTTTCCTATAACTACTTTGTACATAATCATCGCTTTTGTGATACTGGCGCTTATCCTGAAATTTACCAGGTTCGGCAGGGACCTGTATACTATAGGCGGAAATGAGAACCTGGCACGGCTGGCAGGCATACCGGTGGACAGGATAAAGATAATATCATATGTCATCTCCGGTTTCTTTGCTGCTATTGCCGGACTTCTGCTTATCTCCCAGCTGGGTTCCGGAAGACCGGAATATGGTACCGGGGCCGAACTGGAAGTACTCACCATAGTCGTACTTGGTGGGGTCGTTGTAGGCGGCGGAAAAGGAAACCTTCTGGGTGTATTTATCGCACTGGTCATCATACAGACCATAAGCAATGGGATGGTGCTGTTGGATGTACCGGTATATTTAAGGATGGTAGTAAAAGGCGCACTTCTGGTAATGGTAATAGCCATAGATGCATTCAGGAACAGGAGACACCTGCAGCTTTATTAGTTTTTTGGAGGAGAGGGTATAAGGGGCCTGGTACTTATTCGGGAATTTCAATTTTTATGCATGGGACATCAGGCCCCAAAGAGGGATTATGAACACCAGGGAACGGTTTAAAGAAGTAATGAGTTTTAACAGGGACATCCCCACGGTCAAATGGGAGTTCGGCTACTGGGGCTCTACCATTAAGAACTGGTATCGCCAGGGGCTTCCCCGGAGGAAGTATCCAGTGATACCCCGCAAAATCACCACCCTTTCTGCCACCCTGTATACCACTGCCTGGACATATGACTGGCATAAAAGTAAAGAGAAGGAAGACGAGGTCATAACTCTTCCCAACGGTATAGGCGTCTGGGGAGGCTCTACCTACTGGCCCAACCAGGGATTTCCCCTGGACAATGATGTTGCCAGGTATTTTGGTATGGACAGGTCCCAGATCCTGGTAAAGGTGGAGCAGCTGTTTTATCCCAAATTCGAGATAAAGATACTGGGTGAAGACGAAAAATCAGTCACATACATAGACCTGGATGGTGTAGAAAGGATCTTCTTAAAGAAGGAAGCCACTATTCCTACTTCCATGAAATGGCCTATAAAAGACTGGGAAAGCTGGAACAGGATAAAGGAAGAAAGGCTGAGCACAGATAACATCAGCCGGCGTTTCCCGGAAAACTGGGATGAGCTTATGGAAGTGTACAAAAACAGGGATTTCCCCCTGGTCCTGGGAGGCTATCCCATCGGCATATTCGGGACATTATCGCATCTACTGGGATATGAGAACCTCTTTTATTATTATTACGACAAACCCGACCTCATAAAGGATATGCTGGATACTTTTACCGGACTCTGGCTGGCAATATGGGAAGAGGTGCTGTCCAGGATAGATATTGATGCCATACATATATGGGAGGATATGTCGACCGGTACCTCATCCATGATATCACCCGCGATCTTTAAGGAGTTCATGACGCCTTATTACAAAAAGATAACCGGTTTTTTTAAAGCCAGGGGTGTTGATATCATACTTCTGGATACGGACGGCGACTGCAATGAGCTCATACCCCTTTTCCTTGAGGCAGGCATCACCGGGCTTTATCCCATGGAAGCCAGTGCCGGCATGGATGTACTGGCAGCCAGGAAGAAATATCCCGGTCTCCAGATGATGGGCGGCGTGCCCAAGTCAAGGATAGTGTATGGAAGGGATGAGATCGACAGGTTCCTGGAGCCTATAGGCGAGCTTATACGCCAGGGCGGATATATACCGCATGGTGACCACCTTATACCTCCAGAGGTGTCATGGGAAGATTTCAGGTATTACAGGGACAGGCTGGACCATATGATAGACAGCCTGGGGAGGTCATAGAGATTTAAAGTTTTTGATAAAACTGCAATTAATCGGGCTTGACAGGCAAGCAGCGTAAAATAGAATTATCTTAATGATCTTAAAGGTTTACCTGCTTAGATGAATAAAAAAAGCAAAAGAGGAAAGGAAAATGAATG
>CAYPXQ010000168.1:0-8956 GCA_964414685.1 uncultured Actinomycetota bacterium | reverse complement strand
TGCCGTAAAAAAGTTTCTTAATAGCTGCAGCATATTATCAGGCCAGTCCGTAAATATTTGTATATATGAAGAAGCCCATGGTGATGACAAGGTTTATAAGTGACAGGGGGATCAGGAACTTAGCGCTTATCCTCATGAATATGCGGTTATCTGATAGATTGCTCCCCAGGGCTTTTACAGCAAAAAGCATAAAAACAAATACAGCATAAAACTTTATCCCCAGCATCACATACCCTCTTATGAAATAGAAGTCCTTATAGCCTCCCAGGTACAGGAGTGTTATAAGGTAGATCATAAAAAGTATGATGGAATAGTGCGAGAACCTGGAAACCGTTTTGGCAAAGCCGCTGCCGACGGTATCCGCTGCCGCAATACCCTGGACGCCTTCCTGGCCCAGCCCGGATAACTTAAACAGCAGGGCTGCTGACAGGACTGATATGATAAAACCAAGCGGCTGGTAGACTATATTCCAGTATTCCCTCTGCAGGCCTACTATTTCCTTCAAGTTGAATGTCCTGCTGGCAAGTACCAGCGAAGCTATACATAGGACAAAAGGTATTAAAACAGCCACTGCATATACTATCCTTTTAGATGTCTGCCCCATAAGCACACCATAGCCGGTCTTTTCCGGGCCTGCCAGGTTAAGGATAACGGCAGTAAACAAAAACAAAATGGCCATGACCAGGTTTGAGTCCATGTCGATAAGCGAAAGCTCCGCCGAAAAGGGTGCAGCAGTCCATAGAAGCATGGAGAAGATGAAGATCATATAGCTCCATATCCCGGCAGAATGATCCTTTGAAAGATGAGATAAAAACCTTATGGCGGGAAAGCCTATGCCGCCGATCCTGGTCTCCCTGTATCCCCTCCTTAATTCCATCCTGGCCGAAAGCTTTGCAGCCAGGTAGGAGCATATGTAAGTGTTCACTGCCACTATTATAAGGATATATGCGGTTTTTTTAAGTATCAGCAGCAATCTCTTTTCCTGTCTCTTTCCTATGGAGCCTATACATAGTCCAGCAGCTCTCCCCCGCTTATGTCAAGGCTGGCCATCATGATTTCAATGTCATCAACGTTATTACCCTTAAGAAGTTCTGAAGCAGCTGAAAGTGCAGGGCCCGAAGGTCCCATGACGGTAAAAGCGGTGAGCCTGTTTTCCGCTACCCCGGCAAATATCTTAAGCAGCCCATGGGGACACTCGACGGAAGAAGTAAAGTATCCCGGCTTAAAATCAAGGTGGGCCAGGTTTATCCTCTTTATTGCCGCTCCTGACGGGATCCTGTCCACAGCCTGCATTATGATCTTTACTGACTGGTATATCTCCTTTATCCTTATTCCTATCCTGTCCAGGCTGCTTCCGCCCCTGGCATAAGGCATGGTAAAGTGTATATCGCGGTATGTGCCGTAACCGGGCAGCTTCCTCAGGTCATGCCTGGGTCCCGATGCCCTCAGGCTGGGCCCGCTCAGGCCCCATGATAATGCCTGGTCCCTGCTGATGACACCTGAAGGGCTTAATCTTTCTATCAGGGTAAAGTCATTCATGATCATCCTCTCGATACCGGCAAAGCGCTTCAGGAATGCAGCTGACCTGCGCTTTATCTTTTTTAAGACATCAGAACCTACCCTGGAGCTTACCCCGCCGATCCTTATAAAATTTGGTATTACCCTGGCGCCGGCGGCCAGTTCTACCAGGCCCAGCAGGTTCTCCCTCTCCGTCATTATAATATTGGCTGCCATATCATTGCCCAGGATCTGTGCCAGCCTGGACAGTAGATCCAGATGGCTTGTGATGCGGAAAAGCTCTGACATTATCATACGCAGATATTCAGCCCGCCTGGGTACTTCCAGCTGGAGAAGCGCCTCTATGCCCAGGCAGAATGCAAGTTCAGGAAAAATACCGGCACTATGATCAAACCTGCCCATATAGCTTATGAGCTGGTCTATTTCCAGCCCCCGGAAAAAATCCCTTCTCAGCGCTTTTGAAGGTCCGGTGCTTATAGAGATATAGTCTATAGCGTCTTTATCCAGCACCAGTCCCAGGTCAATAGCGCTGCATCCGGCAAGCATGCTGCCGGGGATCTTCAGGTCATATGCTTCTCCACCGGCCCGTCCCCCCGGGTCCGTATAGGCGGGGACCCTGTAATACCCGCCAATTTCTTCCAGCAGTCTTCTATAAGCCGGCTGTCCGGAATAGCCGATCTTCAGTATTATGGACTGATCATATTCTGATGCCCTCATCTCGCAGAGCAGAAAGCTTTTATTATCCTCCCATATTATCCTCAGGTTTCTAAGTACATCTATGGACAGCCCGGCATTGTTTTTCAATACTGAAAGCACCTCTCTTATCTGGTCCCGGTCAAGTACTGCCAGGATATCCTTTCCTGCCCTGGTAATATCAATGGTCTTTTCCCCGAGAGACCTCCTCAGGTCTTTTTCCAGCCTTCCGGCATAGATACCGCCCTGGCCCGGGTATATATTGTCGTCCGGTTTTTCAAACATGGGCGGCTCCCGGCGGACTGGCTTCCATATCATTTGAGATAAACCTTATAAGGGCGTGCATAAAGGCCTCCGGCCTGGGAGGGCATCCGGGAATATACATATCTACCGGTATTTCTGCCTTCAGTTCTTTAAGGAGCGCCGGCACGCCGCAGGCCCTGCCTCCGCTTATGGCACAGCTGCCGGCAGTAATCACCCACCCCGGTCTTCGCATGCGGCCATAGGTTTCTTTAAACCTCTTTATAACTGATTCGCTCATAATGCCCGAGATCACCATTATATCTGCATCTTCAGGAATGCTTACGAAATTTATGCCGAATCTCTGTATATCATACACCGGCCCCCTGGCCGCCAGCATCTCGCTTATGCAGCAGCCGGTGCCGGGGATTATTATATTAAGATTGCTCTTTTCGATGTCAGCCATTATTTGTCTGGCGCCCCCCACCTTAGCATATATACCAGGATTATTATAATAGACAGGACTACAAAGGATATTATATAAACAGCCATACCCATGACCATATCCAGGGAGAAATAATATGAAGCCAGCACCAGTATAAGTGACAGGAATACCAGGATAAAAGCCATCCCCAGGACTGCATCCCTTCTTTTGAGAAAAGGATCGGTTACAGTGAAACTTTTACCCCCTTCCCGGTCGTCTGTCTTCTTGCAGGACATTTCCCGGTTGCGGCCGAGCACTCTTTTCCTCAGGAAGAAGGATACGGCAAGAATAACAAAAAAAAGGATGGAGCATGCCAGTAAAAACAGCACAAAGGTCAGAGTATTATTTATATAAGCAGCAACTGATTCTACAGGCATCTGTCTATCCCGGATGAAAAATATTTTATGTCTTATGAGTTAAGACTTTATCATAATTGGTTGGCTACTTCAATTATAACCATGGCTTGATAGTTAGATTTTTGGCAAAAATATAATATAATAAAAAAATGAGAAAAAAGCCTCACCAAAATAGGGATGCTATAAAACGCCTGGGTATCTTTTCATGGTCCATAATAGGTTTCCTCATCATCGCCGCCCTTTTCTTCTATGTCATCTACCTGATAAGGATCGCGGTCATACCACTGCTTATCGCCATGGCTATAGCATACCTGGTATCCCCTTTTATGCTGCTTCTTAAAAGGAGGATGCGCAGGGGATTTGCCGTTGCCCTGACCTATTTGGTCTTTACCGGCATAATAGGGCTTACATTCTTCTTTTTTATACCCGTTATCGTAGACCAGTTCCGGGTATTTATGGGCAGTTTTCCTTCCTATATTGAGAACCTCAACAATACCATAAGCGATTTTTTCCAGAGGAGCATCATAATAAATTCGGTCGAGAATCTTACAGGTCAGGAAATAGTGGCTCCGGAT
Source organism: uncultured Actinomycetota bacterium (assembly GCA_964414685.1). GTDB lineage: Bacteria > Actinomycetota > Humimicrobiia > Humimicrobiales > Humimicrobiaceae > M55B120. Next base: position 5,090 of record CAYPXQ010000168.1, on the reverse strand, counting down.
ATGGGTGCCATATCCCAGTATTTCATGAACAGGTTTGACCTGGAAAATATGAATTTATTTGAACAGGCCACAGCATTTACCAGGTCTATTATAAATATAGTGGTGTATTTCATAGTGGGTCCCCTACTGGGCATCTATATCCTGATGGATATTGACAGGCTGAAGGATGTCTTTATAAGGGCAATGCCAAAAAGATACCGCAGGGATACCTTAAATACTATGGACATGATAAGCAATGTGGCAGGAAGGTATATAAGGGGACAGATCCTGGTCTCCCTGATAGTAGGCATACTATGCACCATAGTGCTGCTGGTCCTGCGGGTGGATTTTGCCATACTGCTGGGAGCCATAGCCGGAATATTTAACCTTATACCCCTTCTGGGGCCCATAATCGGCGGCATACCAGCTGCCCTGGCGGCTCTTTTCATATCACCGCTTAAAGCGCTCCTGGTCATACTTCTTTTTATAGCGGTACAGCAGCTGGATAATTATGTCATATCCCCCAATGTGATGAAATACCAGGTGGGAGTCAATCCGGGACTGATCATATTCTCCCTTATCGCCGGAGGAGCATTGTTCGGTTTCTGGGGTCTTCTTATCGCCGTACCCACCGTAGCCATAATACAGGAGACATTGAGATATTATCTCCTGGATAAGAACAGGCCCGCATCACGGTAGATGTCCTTAAGGGCCATCCCTGTCTTTTCCGCCAGAAGCCGGCATGATTCATATTCGGGAGCTGAATTTATTACCTTTTTCCCCAGCCTGGCAGTCTTTACCTGTACATCGCCATAAGGCAGTTTTACTGTCTCTATCTCCCTTTCCAGGCAGTACCGGCCTACTTCCTCCCTCCTTATGCCTATGGTGCTGGTCTGGCTGAATATCGTTCGTGCTGCCAGGGCTTCTTCTTCCAGCCTGCATATAACGCAAAGCTTGAAGGCAGGCCGGTTTTTTTTCATATATATATTCTCCACCCAGGTATCCAGCACCCCGTCCCGGGCTATAAGCTTTTCGGTTATATACCCCAGTATCTCAGGACTGCTGTCATCTATATTTGCCGAAAGCATGACCGTATCGCCGGAATAAAACGGCATATCGTCTCCTTGCTGCCTGAGATCGCGGCCTATAAGTATCCTCAGCACATTGGGAAGGCTGGGGCTGTGTCTCCGGACCGCCCTGGAGCCTGCTCCGTATCCTATTTTCTCTATGCTCATTGGTGAAGGCCTTCTAAACCCGGAGGCCAGCGTCTTCACTATTGACGCTCCCGTGGGAGTTGTGACCTCAAAATCAAAATCACCCTGGCATACGGGGACATCCTTGAGTATCTCCAGGGTTGCCGGTGCCGGAACCGGAAGCTTTCCATGGGAAGTGTTTACCTGGCCGCTTCCAAGGGGTATAGTGCTTGCCAGCACCCTGCCGATCTCCAATCTTTCCAGCCCGATAGCGGTTGCAGTTATATCAATAATGGAGTCCAAAGCCCCTACCTCATGAAAATGCACATTTTCTATATCATTTCCATGTATCCTGGCTTCTGCCCCGGCGATGGTATCAAAAATGTCCAGGGAGGTCTTTTTTACATAACTGGAAAGCCCGCTGCTGTTTATAAGCCTTTTTATATCTCCATAATCCCTGGATGTCTGTGCGCCAGAGACCTCTACATCGAATTTGGCAGCCCTTAAAGCGCCGGCCATGACAGCCGATATCTTTACCCTGTAGCCTTCCAGGTCCAGCCTGCCCAGCTCTTTTTGTAAAAAACCTATATCAAGCCCTGCATCCAGCATTGCCCCCACCATCATGTCGCCGCTTATGCCGGAAAAACAGTCCAGGTATAATACTTTATCCACCTCATCCTCCCATCCTTTATGTTTGATATCATTCTATCAAACTATGTAAAAAAATTACCTCTATATTTTGTAAAATGGCAGGTTTTAGTTTAACCTGTGTCTATATGTTTTTTTTCATTTTCTGGTATTATGCAGAAGCAAAAAACAGAGGACCTGAAACAGAGGCTGAAGGAGCTGGGATCGGTGATGATAGCCTTCTCCGGCGGGGTGGACAGCACGTTCCTCCTGGCAGTTGCTTCGAGCATGGACGATATCGATGTCAGGGCAGTAACTGCTTCAAATCCCATGATACCGGGCCGGGAGGTAAAAAATGCCCGCAGGCTGGCCGGGAGGTTTAGGGTGAGACACAGTATAATAAGGACAGATCCCCTGGGCGACCCTTCTCTGAAGGCCAATCCCGGGGACCGCTGCTATATCTGCAAAAAGAAAATATTTATAAGTTTCCTGGAACTGGCCCGCGAGAAAGGCTGCCGTTATGTGGCAGACGGCACCAATTATGATGACCTGAAGCAGTACCGGCCGGGACTTAAAGCCCTCCAGGAACTGGGCATAGAAAGTCCCCTGGCCCAGGCCGGGCTTACCAAGAGTGAGATACGCATGTATTCCAGGGATATGGGCCTGCCTACCTGGGACCTTCCCGCTCTTTCCTGCCTGGCTACCCGGATACCCTGCGGAGAGGAGCTGACCGAAGTTAAACTTAAGATGATAGACGAGTCAGAAGATTACCTTAGAAAACTCGGTTTCAGGCAGCTCCGGGTAAGGTATCATTATCCCGTTGCCAGGATCGAGCTGGACAGTCAGGAGATGCCCCGTATATTTGAAGCCGGTATAAGGGAAAGGGCGGCAGCAGGGCTTAAGGCAATAGGATTTGACTATATAGCAATAGACATCGAAGGCTACAGGACTGGAAGCATGGATGGACGCAAAGACTAAGAAGCAGACTCTTATAACATTCTATTTTATCTTTATACTGTTCGGACTCTCTATAATTGTGATCGACCCGCTGGTGCCGGTTATCGCCGAAGAGATGGGCGTGGGCTTCGATAAGATGGGTATTGCCCTGTTTGTCGGATCTGTTACCGCTCTTATTGCCAATATCATATCGGGCAGGCTTTCCGATAGCGTGGATATCAAGAAACTGGTGCTTACGGGACTGTTTCTGCTTTTTCTGGGATTTGCCCTTTTCGGCGCTTACCTGGATTTCGCTGTATTTATAATAGTTACTATTTTCCTGAGGGTAGGGTTTGGGACCATCGATACTTCCATACATTCTTTTTCCTCCAAACTGTTTAAAAAAGATATAAGCAGGGTATTTTTGAAGCTTGATATTGCCTGGTATTCAGGCGCGGCAATGGGCCCCCTGGTGGTGTCAGCCATATTATATTTTGATTTCCTGCCCCGGTATCTTTTCTTTATCTTTGCCTTTGTCTATATTTTTTTCATTCTGGTCTTTTACAGGATATGCCCCAGAAAAAGGATCGATGCCGGTCTTCCCATAAAGGACAAGGCGAAAGCTCCTAAAAACGGCAAAAGCATATTGGCCACAGTCAGGGACCCGCTCATATTAAACGCCAGCATGATACTCTTTATATACCTTGGTTCACTCATGGGGCTTTCTACCTGGATGACCACTTATTTCCTAAGCCTGGGAGTGCCTGTGGCCTATGGTTCAGCCATACTCTCTGTCTACTGGATCTTTTCCATCGCGGGAATGATGCTGACTGCCAGGCTGGTCAGAAGATTTAGCGAGATAGGGATACTGTTTTACAGCTGCCTGATTGGGATCATTTTCCTTTCCCTTTTTAGTTTTATGCCTTTTTTATATATAAAGATAGCGGCCCTGGCCCTGCAGGCAGTATGCTTTGCCGCCATATTTCCCCTTACCACTGCCATATCAGCCAACAGCGATCCCAAAAATTCCGGGACCATACTGGGCTTTACCATTGCCTTTGCCTTTGCCGGTTCCATAGTCTTCCAGCCGGTATATGGATATGTGACAGAATACCTGGGGAAGGGGTACATCTCCTATATCGCCCTGGGCGGGGCTCTGACCGGATTTATATTTGTGGCTATGCTGTTAAGGATAATAAGGAGGAGGAAAGTATGAGAGATGCCTCCCTGTCCATAAAGACCCGGCCTGTTAACACTTTCTATTAAAAAACCTGGAGGAGACTTTATGAATATAAAAACTTTTATACTGCTGGCTTTGATGATCTCACTGGTCTTTATTGCTGGCTCATGTATTATCCTGGATCAAGACGGCCGGCAGGCGCAGGACCCCGGCGGGATCGATGAAGGACAGCAAAGCCAGGCCGGAGATGAAGGCCGGGCAGACACTGGTCCGGCTGATAAAGAAAACGATGCACCGGCTGATGATCTTTCCGATCTGATAATAGTTGACTTTCCATCTCCCGGACAGGTCGTCAACAGTCCCCTGGATATCAGCGGACAGGCAAGAGGCACCTGGTTCTTCGAGGCCAGCTTCCCGGTAAGGCTCCTGGATGCCGAAGGCAATATAATAGCCGAGCATTATGCTATGACAGATGAGGAATGGATGACAGAGGAGTTTATAAGCTTTTCTTCACGGCTGGAGTTTGAAGCGCCGGAAACTGATACAGGGACGCTTGTCCTTATAAAAGACAATCCTTCCGATATCAGGGAGTATGATGCACAACTGGAAATACCTGTACGGTTCAGGTAGGCCGCAGGCAGACTAGGGCTGAAAATATCTTATATGCTTGAATTTTTTAAAATGCCTGTCATGTGAAGCTATATAGCTTATATCATAATGATCCATGGCAGCCAGGTGTACGGCATCCCGGGTGCTTATTTTATTGCTTTTAAGGATATTCTTTGCTTCTCTTATTATATTAAAGTTAATTTGCAGGGTCTCATCAATAATGCCGGAAAAGCTTTCAAAGACTTCAAATCCCTTTTCCAGAAGGTCTATTGCCTGGTAACGGTACAATATCTCCTGGAATACTTCGGTAGAAGTGATCCCTATTACCAGCCCTTCAGATATTAACTCCAGTATTTTTATAGAAGATTCTTTATTGGGATGCTCCCTCCCGGCAGCATACATGGGAATATTTGAGTCCACAAAAACACGGGGCTTATCTGTCATCCAGGACTCCCTTTATTATCTGTTTTTCCATCTCTTCAGGACTTCCTGCGGGAAGGTCAAGCTGCTTAAGCCTTTCCAGGGCCCTGAGCTTATCTTCCTTTGTCTTCATCCCGTAATATGTG
>CAYPXQ010000167.1:0-3421 GCA_964414685.1 uncultured Actinomycetota bacterium | reverse complement strand
TACCGGCGGCTCCATCAGGCAGCCGGCCTCGCTTTGCGGAGTGGTAGGGTTCAAACCCACATACGGCCTGGTATCAAGATACGGCCTGGTGGCATTTGCATCATCACTGGACCAGATAGGCCCTTTCACCAGGGATATGGAAGACTGTGCCGCCATGCTGAATGTGATATGCGGCCATGACAGGCATGATTCCACCTCCCTTGACCGGGAAATTCCTGATTATAAAAGCTTTTTAAGGGATGATATAAAAGGCATCAGGATAGGAGTGCCTTCAGAACTCATGGCAGAGGGGATAGATGCTGAGGTGAAGGCTGCTGTGACTTCGGCGCTCAGGAAAGCAGAAGACATGGGGGCAAAAGTAGAAGAGGTCTCCATACCAGATCTTGAATATGCACTTAATGTGTATTACATAATAGCTCCATCCGAGGCCAGCTCCAATCTTTCCCGTTTCGACGGAGTAAGATACGGCTTCAGGGATAGTGATGCAGACACGCTGAGGAAGATGTATAAAAATACCAGGGCCGGTGGATTCGGGGATGAAGTAAAGAGGAGGATAATGATCGGAACCTACTGCCTGTCCGCCGGGTATTATGATGCATATTACGAGAAGGCCCTTAAGGTAAGGACCCTTATAAAAAATGATTTTGACAGGGCTTTTTCCGCATATGATGTCCTGATCTCCCCCACTTCGCCCACCACGGCATTCAGGAAGGGCGAGAAGACTGGCGATCCCCTGGCCATGTATATGTCTGATATATGTACCATTCCGGTAAACCTTGCCGGTCTTCCAGCCGTATCCATACCGGCGGGACTTTCGGGCAGGGGCCTGCCCATAGGACTGCAGGTGATGGGCGATGTATTGAGGGAGGATAATGTGATAAGGACGGCATATGCCCTGGAGAAAGCTATAGCATTTAAGGAAAAACCGGGGATATGAATAGCAGTACAGAGACAGGCAGCAAATATAGATCTATTATAGGGGTGGAGACCCATCTGGAGCTGGAAACGGCTACCAAGATGTTCTGCGGCTGCAGGCTGTCCTTTGGTGAAGAAAAAAATGTCAATACCTGTCCGGTCTGCCTGGGTCATCCCGGGTCGCTTCCTGTCTTAAACAGGCGGGCAGTAGAATTTGCCATAAAGATCGCCCTGGCATTAAACTGCAGGATCAACAAAAGGACCATATTCCACAGAAAGAATTATTTCTACCCTGATATGGCCAAGAATTACCAGATATCACAGTATGACCTGCCCCTGGGTGTGGGAGGATATCTTGAGGTTAATATGGGAGATTATGTCAGGAAGGTGGGTATAACCAGGGTCCATATGGAAGAAGATGCCGGAAAACTTATCCATAGCGGCAGCACGGGAAGGATAAGCGGATCCGGAGGCAGCATAGTGGACTTTAACCGTGCCGGCACTCCTCTTATCGAGATAGTCACCGAGCCGGATATAAGGACCCCGGAAGAAGCCAGGGAATATATGACATCGCTGAAAAACCTTCTTCTCTATCTGGATGTAAGCAACTGCAGCATGGAGGAGGGAAGCCTCAGGTGCGATGCCAATGTCTCCATCAGGCCCCGGGATGAAAAAGGGCTGGGAACCAAGACAGAGATAAAGAACCTCAATTCATTCAAGTTCCTGCAGAAGGGTCTGGAGTATGAGATAAAAAGGCAGGCAAAACTGCTTGACTCAGGGAAAAAAGTAGTCCAGGAAACGCGGCACTATGATAATGACAGCGGCACCACCCGGGCTTTAAGGTCCAAAGAAGAAGCGCATGATTACAGGTATTTTCCCGAACCAGACCTGGTGCCGATAATAATAGATGATGATATGGTAGAAAGTATCAGGGCTGCCATAGTCGAACTTCCGGAAGACAAGGCGCAAAGGTATATGGAAGAATACGGATTATCTTCGTATGATGCCGGTTTTATAGCCGGCGACAGGAAGACAGCCCAATATTTCGAGAGCTGTCTTGAATGCTTTGATGATGCCAAAGCTCTGGCCAATTGGATAATGGGCGATTTCAGCGCCCTGGCAAACAGGCAAAAGATCCATATATGCGACAGCGGGATATCGCCCGGTCGCCTGTGCAGAATGCTTAAGATAATCGACAGCGGCCGGATAAGCATAAAGATAGCCAAGACTGTATTTGAAGAGATGTTCAAAAAGGGAAGTGATCCGGAAGATGTGATCAGGGAAAAGTCACTGGAGCAGATAAGCGACTCTGGAGAGCTTGAAGGGATCATAGACAGCGTGATAAAAGATAATCCGGGCCCTGTAAAACAGTTCCGGGAGGGCAAGCAAAAGGCCATCGGTTTTTTGATAGGACAGGTCATGGCCAGGACAAAGGGGAAGGCCAATCCTAAGGTGGTAAATGATATAATGTCTAAGAAACTGTGATAAAAGGAATTCAAATCTTTATGGATATGGGGAAGATCGATATATAAAAAAGCCAAGCAAGGAAAGGGGAAGCCGGATGTTAGACGGGAAAGCTATTGGAATAATAACCAGCGGCGGTGACTGCGGGGGGCTGAATGCAGTTATAAAGGGCGCAGCCAGCATGGCTCTGGCATATGGGATAACTCCTTATGTCATACTTAATGGTTATGCGGGCCTATACAATCTGCATGAGTCTGAGAATATACTGGAGCTTAATAAAGACAGGCTTGATAATATCTCTTCACTTAAAGCCGGGTCGCAGGCAGGCAATACCAGGGTAAAGATCTCTAAGATAAATGATGAAGAAAAGTATAAGAAAATAATAGAGGGGCTTAATAAGTTCAATATCGGGGCACTGGTCATCTCCGGCGGGGATGATACAGGTAGTGTGGTGGTAGACCTGGACAGTAACGGCATTTCCTGCGTTCATGTCCCTAAGACCATGGACCTGGATCTCCACTCCTACTCGGTGGGGGGCGATTCTGCAGTAAACCGGATAGCACAGTATGTGGAAGAGCTGAAGACCACGGGAAACAGCCATAACAGGATAATGGCCATAGAGGTCTTCGGAAGGTATGCAGGACATACCGCTTTCAGGGGAGGGATAGCAGCTGATGCGGACTGCATACTGATACCCGAAATCCCCGTAGATTTTGACATCATATACGAGGACCTGAAGAAGAATTTTATGAGGCGCGTAAGGTCCAGTGAATATAAATCCGGGACCTATACCATAGTGGCTGCCGAGGGCATAACTGACGAGACAGGAGATTTTATAACTGACGGCAGTGTAAAAAAAGATGCTTTCGGACATAAGAAGCTGTCCGGTATCGGCAAGTATATAAGGCAGCAGCTTACGGAGCGTATAGACAGGGATGAGGGTTTAAAGGATTTTATGCAGGAGCAGGGGCTGTTTATCAGGGACATGAATGAAGTACCGGTAGTAAGGGAAATGGTGCTGACATATCTTGTCCGTTCCGGC
>CAYPXQ010000166.1:0-20436 GCA_964414685.1 uncultured Actinomycetota bacterium | reverse complement strand
GCCAGCAGCTCTTCTTTTATGATCCTGGGGTTTGCCCCGCTCTGTATTGCGAGTATGCCCCTTAACATCAGTTGTTTCTCCCTGCTTTCTATTTCATGGTTCAGCTTTAATTTCTTGGATACTGGAAGGAAAAACAGGTTTGCCGCCATTATCCCGTAAAGGGTAGTCAGAAAAGCTGCGGCAACTGCCTGAGCCAGCCCTTCCGGTGAATCCATATTTTTAAGGGCTATTATCAGGCCGAGTACGGTGCCGATCATCCCGAAGGTGGGCGAATATCCCCCTGCCGTTGCCATCCAGGCCGCACCCCTGTTATGCCTGTTGTCCATCTCTTCCATATCCGCTTCCAGTATATCGATGATCTTATTGGATTCTACTCCATCAACTGCCAGCTGCAGGCCTTTTTTAAGGAAATCATCATCCACCGCTTTTAGTTTTTTCTCTATGGAAAGCAGTCCGTCTTTTCTGGATATTCCTGCAAATTCAATTATCTGGTCCACCGTCTTTGTATTATCCACTTTATATTTCTTGAAAGCCTTGAACATCGCTCTGGTAAATACATTTATGGTATCCTCCAGCGGGTAGCACATGACAGTTGCCCCTATAGTCCCCACAAAAACGATAACTGCAGATGCCAGCTGCAAATAGGAGCTGATAGTCCCGCCTGACAATATCAGCCCTACCAGGACGCCGGCAGTAGATATAATTAATCCAGCAATAGTAGCAATATCCATTTTATATTAACTGCACCTCTCTATAATGATGGGATGTTTACTTTTTCTTCTTAAGGCTTTTTTCTTCTACCATGGTCCTTATATGGATAAACCTCTTAAAATCTACAACTTTTTCCATTATTTCCTGGATCTTTTCCCTGACTATGTACTTATTCCCGTTCGTCAGAGTGATCACCGTATCATGGATCTCCTCGACGCTTTCCATCAGATCCGTATTTATAAGTATCTTGGTATCATCTAGCCTGTGCAGTTCAATCATCCTGTCCTCCGGCTTCGGAGGGGGCCGCTTAAGGGCCCCCAATTTTTTTAAATCATCTATTATTGGCCAGCACTCTCCTATTGTCTGCCGGCATGTTCTTTTTATAATCCATCATCTTCTGGATGATCTCTGATATGTTTTCTTTCATCACATATCGATTCCCGTTGGAAAGGGTGATCACGGTATCCGGCACGCACTCTATGCTCTCTATAATTTCCATATTCAGATACAATGCAGAGTTATCCAGTCTATGCAGTTCTATCATCCTGACTCCTTTCGTCTTATAATAACTGCTATCTCTTCATCCTTACCAGTTCCTGCAGCATCTCGTCAGATGCAGAGATTATCTTGGAATTTGCCTGAAAACCCCTCTGGGCTACGATCATATTTGCAAATTCCTTGGCCAGGTCCACATTTGACATCTCTACCGTCCCCACGATTATCTGGCCCCTGCCTCCAGAATCTGATTCGCCTATTATGGGAACACCGCTATTGTTTGATTCAGCAAAGAAGCTGTTTCCAGTATTGATCAGGCCGCTCGGGTTCTTGAAAAGTGCCAGTGCTATCTGTGCGAGAGACCTGTTCTGGCCATTTGAAAAGACCCCTGTGACTTCCCCGTTGCCGCCTATTGAGATAGACTGGAGAGTACCGGATACATTTCCGTCCTGGCTTACCGCGGCTATAGTGCAATTGGTGGAAAACTGTGTTATCCCGTCAATGGAATCTACTGTCCCAAAGTCAGGGGTTATGCTCATAGCCTCCGCTCCCGAAGGGTTATATACTATAGGGTCGGCCGGGTCATCATAGGTTATCGAGTCTATGCTTCCGTTCGCATTGAAAACTATCTCGCCTGCCCCCACAGCGCCAGACGGTTCAGTGACGGACCAATCCCATGTATTATTAGCTGTCTTCTCGAATTCCATGTTTAGGGTATGTTTATTGCCCTGCGAGTCTATGACTTCTATGGGCGTGCTGAAAGTATCGCCCGCTGCAGCAGTTGACGGCAGGTTTCCGCTATAACTTATCTCTTCTGTAGCCCTGGGTTCGATTATCTGATTGATAGGGATATTGATATTAGTTGTATTGCCGTTAGTATCTATATTGCCTTCCGTATCTGCCAGCCAGCCCTGGACAATAGAACCGTCTGAAGGATTGACCAGATTTCCGTTTGAATCAAAACTAAAATTGCCGGCCCTTGTATAATAAGTGCCTGCTCCGGAGTCAAGCATAAAGAATCCTTCGCCCTGTATGGCCATATCTGTCACTTTGCCTGTAGACTGCAGATTGCCCTGGATAAAATTACTGTCAATGCTGGACATCTTTGCCCCCAGGCCCACCTGGATGGGGTTTGTTCCGCCGGAATCTTCATCCCCGCCAGAAGCGCCCTTTATGGTCTGGCTTAACATGCTCTGGAAATTAACAGAGCTGCTCTTATAGCCTATGGTATTGATATTAGCTATATTGTTTCCTATTACATCCATCATACTTTGATGTATCCTTAATCCTGATACTCCCGAAAACATTGAACGCATCATCTCGATCGACCTCCTTGTAAATATTATTATCTTTTACCTGCAAGCCTTCCCCGGTTAAGAGGTCCGGGCTTACATCATAACTACTCCGTCTACATTTGTTATCACATTATCTTTAAGACTGTCTTTCTTCATCGCTGTGACTATGGTCTTGTTCCTTACGCTTACTATGAGGGCGGTGTCCTTGAACATTATCAGTGAATCCCTGATGCCCTTGCTATCAGCTTTTTGGACAGCCTTTCCGATACTTTCAAGCTCCTTATCTGAAATATTTATTTCCCTTGAGCTTATCCTCTGCCTGGCATGCCTGGAAAGTTTGAGGCTTTCATCTACCTGGACCTTTAACTCTTCACCAAAACCGCTCCTGAAGGTTTTCCCCGGGATATCGGTTTTGGCATCATTGACCGGACCGCTTATATGCCTGCCGTCAACAGGTTTAATACTTTCCATGACTATACCTCTGTCTCAGTCTGTTCTTCTGCCTGCTCTTCCGGCACCTCTGGTTCGATCGATGCTACCCAGTCAAGCGGGATACTGTATTCTTCTATAACAAGAAATGGTTCTCCCTCAAGAATCTCGACTTTGTCTACCACGCCTTCGAACCTATATCCTTCCGCATCGACTACATTTACCTTTCTGCCTATTAGATTATTCGCATAGGCATAGTCGTTCAGTTTTGAAAGACTTTCGAACTTCTCGTTAAGCCCTATTATCTGCTCGAGCATATTAAACTGTGCAGTCTGGCTCATAAAATCAACATTATTTACAGGCGCCAGGGGGTCCTGGTATTTTAACTGCGCAGTGAGCAGGCTTAAAAAGTCTTCTCTCTGGATTTCTTTAGTGCTCTCCATCAGCCCTGCATTACCTGCTTTCTGGCTGATTTGACCGATGCTTGCGATCTCCATGTTTTCCTCCTTTCATACTATAATATTTAAATGATAGGGTCTCCCTGTCTTCCAGTCGGAGCGCCAGGTTTGAAAGCCCGCTTCATCAGGTATTTCATATTGCTCCGCTTCGTAATCCGCCTGATCGTCATGGTCAGGCCCCGGGGGTGTTTTAGAGGAACCCTTATTGCCCTGGAAAGCACCGTTCTCCATGGTGATCAGTATCTGGGAATCCAGGCCTTTGTCCATAAGGCTGTTCTGCAGGCTTGAGATGTTTTCTTTTAGTATTTCACCTGCATGGTATTGCTGGGTCTTTATTGTGATATTAAGTTTTTCATTAGCGGAGGTGATCTTTATCCTTACCTCCCCTAAAGATTCCGGTACCAGCCTTACATTGATCTCCTGCTTGAAACCGCCTCTGGCAGATCCCTGCCTTTCTATTACCTTTATTATCACCCTGTGTATATCATCCACTTTTGAGACAAAACTTGAATCAGATTGCTCCTCCGGGATGACGGCAAAACTTTCGCTCTTTAGATGATCAGGTCTCAGGACCCGGGATCTATTCCCCGCATACCCGGCTTCATTTCTTTCAGTACCGATGTCAGCCTGTCTGGCCTTATTTGGCCGTGAGATCCCGCTTTTACTATTCAAATAAGGCGTTTTGGCCTCCTCTCTCATCAGCCGGACCCCGGGGTCTGCCAGCCCTTTCTCTGTATCGCTTATCTGCCTTTTTACCGCCTTTATCAAATCAGCCAATTGCGGCCTGCCTTTTTGCTCCGGAGGAGCCATAAAGGCTATTTTTTTAAAGTCCAGGACCTTAGACACTGCTTCGGCTATGAACCCGGCTTTTTTGCCCGGGTCTCCGCTTTCAGGCATGGCCTTTATATCGGGACCTTTTTCAAGCCATGTTACTTCTCTATTTTTTGCAAGCTTTGCTTTTATATTTTCAGTGAAAGAACTCATAAATGCATCTTTTGAAGTTATAGATGCTTCAGGCATTTTCATCATCAATCCTGCAAGTACTTCCTTTACTGCCGTAAAGTCTGATTCATCAAGTACCAATCTATGGCTTTTCAGCAAATTATCCGGACCGGTGTTAAAAGGCAGCTGCAGGACCATGTGCAGATCATTTATATGGCATCTGGCACTGCGCCTCTGCTTCTGGCTTTTTAGGCTCTGATTTGCTGCTGCCTTTTTAGTTTTGAGTCCCATCAGTGTTTTATCATCTTTTACAGTCAGCAATAACTTCTTAAACTCAAATCCAGGGTCCATTTTCCCTTTATGGCTTCCTGTCTCTGTCTTTTTAGCTTTTTTGCAATCAGCTTTGACTGGCGATAAATTGCTTATATCCATTTTTTCACCTCCTTTCTGCTTTGATCTGGCATATCTATTTCTGGCCTCCTTTCCTTTCTATAATAATTCTGGATCATATGATGCCAATATTTTATTAACATAGTTCTGCGTCTCCTCTATGGGAGGGACATCTCCATATTTCTCTACCTTTGAAGGACCTGCATTATATGCGGCAAGCGCAAGTTTCAGATTGCCTCCGAACCTGTCAGCCAGGGATTTTATATAGGTTATTCCGCCTTTTAAATTCTGATATATATCAAAGGGATTTTGGACACCGAGATAATCAGCTGTCGAAGGCATGAGCTGCATCAGGCCCATAGCGCCGGCAGAAGAGACTGCATCGGGGTCAAAGTTTGATTCTACTGCTATCATGGTCTTTATAAGGGCGGGATCCATTTCCAGCTGGCTGCTTAACTCTTCCACCGAAGAGATGATCTTTTCATATATTTTTCCCTGTTCTTCTTTATGATCTATATTTATCTTCTCCATAGTATCTGTGATACCTCCGGATGCTGATCGATCGGCATTGTTCGCCCTGAGCTGATTGGCCAGTTCGTCTTTGAAAGTTTCTATTTTTTCCGGGATAAAAGACCTTTGAAAACAGCTGATAATATTGTTTATCCTGTTTTCTATTACGTTTATCGCTTCGATCTGTACATCAGGCTCCATTTAATAAAACACCTCCGTCTGCAGCCTGTGCCCGATAGATGCTTAATTCGTCTGCTTCTTTCTGGGCCTTTGCCTTTACCGCCTTTTTATGCTCGCCATGTTTTCTTTCTTTCATCTTCTGTATTATTTCCTTTTCTTTTTTTGCTTCTATGTATTCTTTACTTTTCCTGATCATGACTTCACGGATAGCATTTATGATTTTCTGCTGATCAGTTATCTTTGAATTGATAAGCTGCATATACTCGTTGATAAACTGTACCCGCGCGCTGCTTATGTCGCTTATTAATTCGGAGGATAGTTCTATTTTGCTTTGATCAAGCCTGTCGGCATAGTCTTCCAGTATCCTTATCTGTTCTGCAAGCTGGCAATTTAATTTTGCAAGGTCCTGCCTTAGAAGGTCCTGCTTGAAATTTTTCAGGTCCAGCACATTTTGAAGCCTGAATTTAAACTTATTCTTCATCTCCGCCTTCCTTTTGCCCGGGTTCTTTCAATATAGCTTCAAGTTTGCTGATGCTTGAATCAAGGGTTTCTTTTTCTTCAGTCCCCTGCCTTAGAAAGGCATTTATCCTGTCAATATGCGCTATGGCAAAATCAAGTTTGCTATTAGTGCCTTTTGAATAGGCTCCTACCTCTATAAGGTCTTTGGATTGCTGGTATGAGGCCATGATGTCTTTTATTTCCTGTGAGATCTTTTTGTGCTCGTCAGTTATTATATCCGGCATCAGCCTGGACACGCTTCCCAGTACATCTATAGGCGGGTAGTGATTCAGGTTTGCCAGCTGTCTACTTAGCATTATATGGCCATCCAGTATCGATCTGACAGAGTCAGACACAGGTTCATCCATATCGTCTCCTTCTACAAGTACCGTATACAATCCGGTGATCGAACCATTCTCGCCCATGCCCGCCCTCTCAAGCAGTTTGGGCAATTCAGAAAAAACAGAAGGGGGATAGCCTTTCGTAGACGGCGGTTCTCCTATGGAGAGCCCTATTTCCCTTTTTGCCATGCAGAACCTTGTTATGGAGTCCAGCATAAGATTGACATCATTGCCTTTTTCCCTGAAGTATTCCGCTATGGTGGTGGCTATATAAGCGCCTTTTACCCTTAAAAGCGGAGGCTCGTCCGAAGTCACTACCACCAGTATGCTCCTTTTCAAGCCTTCAGGCCCGAGGTCTTTTTCAATAAATTCGCGGACCTCTCTGCCTCTTTCACCTATAAGAGCGATGACATTGACATCCGCTGAAGTATTTCTGGCTATAGCGCCCAGAAGGGTAGATTTTCCTACTCCGCTGCCGGCAAATATTCCGACCCTCTGCCCCTTGCCTATTGTCAGGAGGCCGTCGATAGCTTTTATGCCCAGGCCCAATGGCTTTGTTATCCTTTTCCTTTTCAATACAGGGGGAGGCTTCCCGTATACAGACCTCTCTTCTTCAAATGGTATCCCGCCTTTTCCGTCTATAGGCTTGCCGAAACCGTCAAGGACTCTTCCCTTTATCTTCTCTCCCAGCTTTATGGTAAAGGATTTATTCGTGGAAACAACAGGGCAGCCGGGAGATATCTTCCCGATATCGCCTATGGGCATCAGGAGCACCCTGTCCTTCTTGAATCCTACGACTTCAGCAAGAAGGGGCTCGCTGGTCCGGCCTGTCTTTATCTGGCACATATCCCCTATCCCTGTATCCGGTCCGGTTGATTCGATCACAAGGCCTATCAATTGGCTTACTCTTCCGTTGACAGGGACTAAATTTGCATTCTCGATCTCTTTTATTATGTCCTGCAATGTTTTTGTCTTCATCGGGTCAATTACCATTTTTTTCTGACTGATTTATCTTTTTATTTATGATACGTTCAGCTATTTTAAGCTGAGACGAAGGCCTTGCATCTATATCTCCGTTCCGGGTCTCTACTATGCATCCGCCTTTTTCGACTCTCCTGTCTTCAACGAATTTGATTTCTCTGGACCTGCTTATAGATTTTTTTGTCTTGCTTTTTTTGTCCGTAATGATCTTATAGTCATCCGGGTTCAGCCTGATGACCAGCTCATCTATCTGGCTTACAGACTTAAGGGCAAAATTTATGCAGTCTGCTACAATTTCTTTTTTTTCTTCGATTGTCTTCCTGATTATTTTTTTTGCTATCAGGAGACCCAGTTTCGCTATTTCGCTTTCCGCGTCTTTTATGGCTTTTATCCTGTAATCAATGACTCCAGCCCTTATCCTGGTTATGGTTTTTATCTGCTCATCAAATTCATCCAGCGCTTTTTCCATACCTTCTTTATAGCCCTGCTCAAAACCCTGTTCAGCCGCCTGAGACCTGATCTCTTCAAATATCTCTTCTTTGCTTTTTTCTGTTTCCAATGGTCCTGAAGCCTCTTTTTCGCAGCCGGACTCTGTTTCCGGATGGTCCCGGAAAAGCTCTATAGGACGCTTCTCGAGCTTGAAGATTGCATCGCTTCCGCCGCCCGGGCTCTTTATTATGCTTAGATAACCTTTATTCTTTTCACTGAAAAGTTTATACAACTACCTCTTCGTCCTTTCTTGCAAGGATTATCTCTCCGGCATCCTCAAGTTCCTTTATTTTCTTTACTATCTGCTGCTGTGCGTTTCCTACATCTGTAAGCCTTACAGGTCCCATAGCTTCAATATCTTCCTGTATTATAAGAGAGGCTCTTTCACTCATATTCTTAAATATCTTATCTTTGACCTCCTTGCTGCTGCCTTTCAGGGCTTTTGACAGGAGGGCCGTATCTATTTCCTTTAATATCCTTTGAACTGCCCTGTCATCTATCCTTAATATATCTTCAAAAACAAACAGCAGGTTTCTTACTTCCTCGGCCAGTTCTTTGTTTTTTTTCTCCAGGGAAGAAAGGATCGACTTTTCAGTCCCCCGGTCCACCTGGTTTAAAATGCCCACTATCGTCTCTACCCCTCCGATCGCTCTCATCTCGTGGGTAGTTATATTTTTTATCTTCCCTGAAAGGAAGTTTTCCACTTTTTTTATTACTTCCGGGGAAGTCCTGTCAGTCTTTGCTATCCTTGCCCCGATCTCTGCCTGGAGTTCCGGTTTTAACATGCAAAGGACCTCGCTTGCCAGATCATATGGGAGATATGTCAGTATCAGGGCTACGGTCTGAGGGTGCTCTTTTTTTATTATATTTACCAGCTGTTCAGGTTCGACATCTCTTAAAAACTGGAAAGGGCCTGAATTTATGTTCTTTATAAGCCTGTCAGACATCTTTCTTGCCTTTTCTCCGCCAAAGGCCTTTTCTAGTACATCCTTTGCATATTCCATCCCTCCACTGTCAAAACTGTCCCTGGCTATGAAATCTTCATAGAACTCCTTAAGGATAGCCTCTTTTTCCTCTACGACTACATCTTTATAATTTGCTATCTCCGTAGAGATCTCTTCTGCTTCGCTTTCCGTCAGACTGCCCATGATTTTCGCTGCTGCTTCCTGGCCAACCGTGACTAGAAATATTGCAGATTTTTTTATTCCCCGTTTTTTATCCATATTCTTAAGGTTTCAGATCATATTTTTTTATTGGCTTTCCTGGCACACTAAGGTCGGTTTTTTGCATCAGGCTGCTCTTTTTCAACAACTTTCTCTTTTGATATAAAATCCCCGTAAAATTCTTTAAGTACGGATTCTTTCTCCGAATCTAATATATCACCGCAATTGGCTGTCTCCATTGCGATAGCCTCTACTTCGCTTAGGCTCAATCTTGAGAGTACCTGCCTGGCAGCGTCGCTTCCGATTGTCAGTAAAAGTATTGCTGTCTTGCTCAGTCCTTTTTTATTTCGCATAGATTTATAACCCTTTTTATCCGGTCTTTTCCGTTATCCAATTTTTGATGACTTTTGCCCCCAGTTCAGGACTATCTTTTACTTCTACAGATATAACCTGCTTGAGTTCAGAGTATATATTTTCATCCATACGCTTTAAGACCTTTTTCCTGAGTCCCATTATTTTTTTTCTTTTTTCCTCCTTGGTAAGAGCGCTGTCTCTTGAAGCAAAGAAATTGCTTAAATCATCTTCTTCAAAAAGAAAACTATTTTCCGGGGAACTCTCCAATCTTCCCATATCCTGATTAGTTCCAAGAGCATCCTGCTTGTTTTCAAGAGTCCCGATATTCCGGGCTTCTCTGGATTTTTTCTTGCCTGGAAAGCCTAAAGACCTAAAAGTTAAAAGGACCACCAGGATGAGCAGCAAAATAGCCGGCCAGGCTTTGCTGAATATTCCAAGTATTCTATCTTTTACGCCCGCATCTGCTGCACCTGGCACCTCTTCCATAAAGATATCGTCCTGCCGGGCAAAATCCATAGTCTTTATTGCGACAGTATCGCCCCTGGAACCATCTATCCCTGCAGCAGCTGCTATCACAGATTCCAGGTCCTTCAGCTCTTCCCCGGTAAGCTCAGAATCGATAAATACTCCTACGCTTAATCTTTTTATGCCTCCGCTGCCATACTCTACAGTATCTATTCGCCTGGAGACTCCGTATTGTGTCTGGCTTTCATTTCTATTATATACATTTGATTCCTGTCCGGCTTCCTCTGCGATCTCTCCGTAGGACGGTATATCCTCCTCTATTTCTTCTCCGGCCTCAGGTACATTGGAATCAGTGCCTGCTTCCCCTTCCGCGATATCGTCTGAAATACTTCTGTCATAGCTTTCCGAGACCATATTCTCGTTAAGCACCAGGCCCTTGCCGTCCTCGCCGGGCAAATAGGTCTCGGTCTCAGAGGCTTTCTTATCAAAATCGAGCTCAGCCTTAACCCTTACGATAGAATTTGCGCTGCCTAGAAGCTGGACCAGCATATTGCTGATCTTGCCTTCTATCTCTTTTTCTATCCCTGATACGATGCTGTGGCTATCGGATAAGTCCTGGCCTGTATCGCTGCCTGCGGTAAGCAGGTTTCCATAACTGTCGATTATGGAAATATTTTCCTGGTCCAGTCCCTTAACAGCATTTGATACAAGGTTTTTTATAGCTCTCACGCTTTCATTTTTGATCTCGACATAATCATTAAGTTTTAACACTACAGAAGCGCTTGATTCATTGCTTTCTTCAGAAAAAAGCTCATCTTCCGATAGGACCAGATGCACCCTGGCAGAGTCTATTTCTGAGATCTCGCTTATAGTCCTGGACAGTTCTCCTTCAAGGGCTCTCTGGTAATTGACTTTCTGGGTAAAATCAGTAAGCCCGAAAAACTGCTGGTCGAACAATTCAAATCCAGTGACAGAATTATATGGCACGCCTTCACCTGCCAGCATCAGCCTGGCATCCGCAAGCCCTTCTCTGTTAACACTTATAGAAGACCCGTCTTGAGAGACTTTATATGCTATACTGGCCTCATCGAGCTTGCTTGCGATATTTGCAGCTTCTTTCTCCGCCAATCCTGTAAAAAGGACCGCATACTCAGGATCATCAGAGCATCTGATCAACATAAATGTAGCGATTATTACAACGATAAACACCAGCCCTATAGAGATCTTTTGAAAGAGGCTCAGGGCATCAAGCAGCTTTTTGAAGCTGTTGCCGCTTTTTTGATTACCGTATACTTCGATATCCGGACTCATATATCACTCACATCCTACATCGGCATCCTGGTTATTTCCTGATATGCATCTACTAGCTTGTTTCTTACCTGCATGGTAAGCTGCATGGACATCTCAGCTTTAAGAGTGGATATCATAACTTCTGATATCTCTATATCATTTCCTGAAATAGCCTGCTGTATCTTATTATCAGCTTCATCCTGTATATTTTTAACAGAATCCAGGCCTTTTTTTATGCTCTCCAGGAAATCATTGCCATCGTTTTTGTCGACTTTTATAAAATTCGCCTTATTGCTTACTCCATCTATTTTAGGTAAAGGAGCGGCTCCGATTATTTTTCCTACATCCACCATTTACCTCCAAAATCAATAATTACCAATATTTATAGCTTTTTTGACCATAGATTTACTCGAATCTATTGCGGTTATATTAGCTTCATAAGCCCTGGTAGCAGATATCATATCTACCATCTCGTTTAATACATTGACATTTGAAAGCCTGATAAAGCCGTTTTCATCAGCATCCGGATGGCCGGGCTCATATTTCAACTGGGGTTTGCTTTTATCTTCCACTATCCCTTTTACTTCCACCCCGCATTCCTGGAGATTGCTGCTGAAACTGCTATAGAAGCTGTCGTCTGTCATCGTCCTAAATACTACTGATTTTCTCCTGTAGGCTCCTTCATCGGTACTGGAGACTGTATTTGCATTAGCGATATTATTGGCAATGGTGTTCATCCTGAACCTCTCAGCGCTCAATCCTGTAGCGCTTATCTCCAGGGAATCGAAAATCGAATCCATTGATTACCTCCTGTTCTCATTGATAACGCTTTTTACCATCCTCATCTTTCTTGAAAGCAGCGACATATAATAATCATATTCCAATGAGTTTTTCGCCAGCAGAGCCATTTCCCTTTCAATATCTACATTGTTGCCATCTGTCCTGAGTGATGTGTTTTCTTCCCTTTTTATATCTGCGGATACTGATTCTAGTTCTTTAAGGCTCTTGCCATCGATGCCTTTATCCAAAAAAGTTTTAAGTGATGTCTTAAAATCGACATCTATCCTCTTATATCCTGGTGTATTTGTATTTGCGATATTATTCAGTATTGCCTTATGTCTTAATGAGGCTCCCGATACAGCCTTTTCCAGCATGATCATGTTTTTATCGACTATCATCGCATCTTCCTTTTATCCAATAAAAAAAGGACATAGCTTTTAAAGCATCTGTCCTTCCGTGAACAATATCCTAAAATCCGTTATTATTTTATTTTAATATCTCTGTTTATAAAATTCGGCATAATTTACTTACAACTTTAATATTTTAAAAAAATTATATTAGTTTTGAAAAAACTATTGAAATTTATATAATTCTATCTATGCTGGCCCCCGGCAGCCTTCCCGGGTCTTGCTTTTTTGGACTGCGTGATTGCTGCTCTTTAAGAAGGCAGTATTAAACGGGATTAAAACTAAGACCAGTCTTTAATTTCTGGCTAAGCATGCTGGAATACTGCTGACCATCAGGTCCTTGCCCATCGGTGACACCTCTTCTACAATAGTAAGGAAGTTTTCCAACACTTCCGGGCAGAATTGTACTCCGCTATATTTTTTAAACTCAGCCTTTATCTGGTTTTTGCTTAGCATATCCCTGTAAGGCCTTACAGAAGTCATCGCATCATAGGCATCAGCAACTGCTATTATCCTTGCTTCCAGAGGTATCTCATTCCCCTTTAGATGATCGGGATAACCATCTCCATTGAACCATTCATGATGGCGCAGAACAATTGTTTTTAGATCGTTTAGTTCATTTATGTGCCTCAGCATCCTGACACCCAGCAGGGGATGCATCTGGATATGGCTTCTTTCCTCATCAGACAACCCGCCCTTTTTAAGCAGTATTCTATCGCTTATCCCTATCTTTCCTATATCATGTATTATGGCAGCATCCTTTATCTTCCTTGTCTGGCTATGGTCCAGGTCCATCCTTGCCGCTATTCTTACAGCGTAGTCCATTACATTCAAAGAATGCCGCTTTGAATAGGAATCCCTTATCTCAAGCGCTTTAAGAAGGGTAGCTATGGGCTGGATAAAGTTGTTTTCTTTTTCTGCGCCCAGGTCCCTGGGTGAATGATCTCGAAGATCTTTATTTATTTTTAGGTCCCTGTAGCATAATATGCTGTCCCCTCCCATTTTTTTTACCTTTAACAGGGCCTGGTCTGCAAATTCTATAAAACTTGCCTCATCTTCTGGCAGGTCGGTGCTATGGGAGGAAATACCTATGCTTAACGTGGTCTTTACGCTCCCGGACCTCCTGCAAAACGTCCTTTTTTTTACGATAGCCCTGATCTTATCTGCGCACATCAATGCCCCGTCATAATATGTGTTTGGAAGAAGTATGATGAATTCATCTCCCCCATACCTGAAAACGAAATCAGATTCCCTGCAGTTTTTTCTTAATATCTGCGCTATCTCACACAGCACAAAATCGCCAAAAAGGTGGCCGTAATCATCATTTATTATCTTGAAAAGATCTATATCGATCATAAGCATCGATAAGTTTTGTCCATACCTTCTGCAGCGGTTTAATTCCCTTGAAAGATTCTGATAAAAGCAGGTGCGATTATTTAATCTGGTTAGATTATCT
Organism: uncultured Actinomycetota bacterium; assembly: GCA_964414685.1. GTDB lineage: Bacteria > Actinomycetota > Humimicrobiia > Humimicrobiales > Humimicrobiaceae > M55B120. Next base: position 6,802 of record CAYPXQ010000166.1, on the reverse strand, counting down.
ACCAGAGAGGCCTTCTGAAGTTTATTTATCCTCTTTTTCAGTCTTTGTTCGACCTTGATCATGTCAGAGATATCTGTACAGGATATCAGGGATCCAGGCTTATCCATGGAATCCGGTATATCTATTTGCTTTACAAGGTATGTTTTCCTGTCTTTGCTGCCTGATCCTGCCTCAAATGTAAAAAGGTTCTTTGCTTCAATAACTGCCTGCCGGCCAGCTTCATCATCAATAACAGGCTTCAGGCAATCCAGGATCTTATCTTTACTGCATGCCTTTTTATCCTTGCCCCTGCTGATTATAAGTTTTTCTTTAAGTGTCTCCAGCCTGTTCTTTATGATCATTTCCCCACCTGTCGATAGACGTATTTATTCTTTCGTCTTTTTTTTTGATTTACTTTAGTTTTTGCCCTGTATTGCTTTTTTAGCTGCTATGACATACTGGTATGTCTCAAATTGCTTGTAATTATCTGCCTCGCATATACCGTTTATCTTTTCTATAAAGTCCTTGTCTTTTGAACTTAAGGGTAAAACATTGCGCTGGTATTTATATAAAGACAATCCTGCTTTATTTATCATCATATTCGCCTCAAAAAGAGTAAAGAACCTGAGATGAGTCCTGTCCATTATACCTGCAGCACTGTAGCTCCATCGACCGTTTAGGAGATTCCTTATCACGCTAAAATGCATCACATTCGGTATGCTCAGGATGATCTTTCCTTCCGGTCTCAGGTACCTGGAGATCTTTTCAAGACTGGTCCAGGGGTCTCTCAGATGCTCCAATAAATCCGCTAAAACAATATAATCGAAAAAATTTTCCCTGTAGGGAGGCTCTTCTTTCTCTATGTCGCTTGATGTCACTTCGGCTATGGTGTTTGCTATTTCTGCTGCAGACCTGTTTATCTCTATACCAAAGAGCTCGGAGGATCTAAACCTGTTTTTTATCTTCAGGAGCGTAGCTCCGCATGCGCATCCTATTTCCAGGATTTTTAGTTTTTTATCCTCATGTTCTTCAAAAAATCTCAGCACATCATCCCTTATAAACAGTGAGTAGTTTCTATCAAACCCCCATTTTTCTTTAAATTTGACTGCATTTTTCCTCAGGAGTTCCATATACTTCTTTTTGTCTTTCTTGAAGGAGGTGCTGCCAAAATGATGAATAAATGTATCCCTGCATAACATGAGATGGTATCCTTTTTTTATAAGCCTCATAGAGTAATCATCATCTTCGAAATTGCCCGGGGAGAAATCTTCATCCAGGAGCCCTATCGAATCTATAGCTTCTTTTTTGATCAGCAGGCAATAGCCGATCAGGTTTAGCCGTCTCTCCCAGAGGCTGGGATCGGAGCTGTTGATGCCCCTTGCAAATCTTTGCATCTGTTCCAGGGTCTTATATTCTGCATGTATCTGCTGGTAATTCGAACAGAAGTTTGTAACGGGTCCCACCGCCCCGATCTTCTCTGAGCTCCACAGGCATTTAAGAAGATTGGAAAGCCAATTGCGGGTCACTACCGTATCATTGTTTAAAAGCAGTACGCTGTCGCCGTTGGAGGCTTTTATGCCCTGATTGCATGCGCGTGGGAACCCCTCGTTTTTTTTTTATTGTATATTACCTTTACTTCTTCAAGCCCTTCCAGCCATTCAGCGGTGCCGTCTTCCGATCTATTATCCACAAATATTATTTCGTGGTCTATATCTTTTGTATATTCTTTTATAGACTGCAGGCATAATTTATTGTATTCGAGGTTATTGCATGTGACTATTACAATACTTGTCCTGTGTTTTTTTGCTATACTTTTCTCACTCATAGATATCCTTATACCACCCTGTTAAAATTTGGTTCCCTTAACCGGTCTGTGTTGTAATATTTTTGGGCTGCTGCTTTGTCTTTGTGAAGCTTTGTGCGCTCCTCTTCAAATCTTTTCTTCCAGATCCCTAAGAGCCTGCGGTTGTTTTTTTCAAGCCCTATAAGCATTTCTAATCTTTTTTTATATTCTCCGGCAGAGCTGGCGTCAAGGATTTCTTCTTTTGTGAGCCTCTCTATCTCGCTTCGCAGTATTTCACGGTCTTTTTCCAGCTGGAGAAAAATATCAAAAGAGGCGCCCATCAGGGCGTCTTTCTGTTCCTTTGTCTTTAGTATCAGTTTATCGACCCTGTTTAATAACCTCATTATTTCTTTATCAGGCTTTCCTTTATACCGACCCAGGCCTGCCTTAAGGTCTCAAGCATATCCCTGACCTCGACCAGGGGCCCGGATATTTTTTTTGAATTCCCTATCATGAGCCTGTAGACCATGAATTCGTAAAGCCTGAGCAGATTATGGGCAATTTCTCCGCCCTGTTCGAAGTTAAGGGATCTCACCAGTTCATTTATTATTTCCTGTGACCTGATACAGTTAAAATGCGCTTTTTGAAGATCATCTGCTTCCAGGCATTCTATCGATTTATTGATAAACTTTATAGCCCCTTCATAAGCAAGGACTACGACATCCTCCTTAGGGATACTTGCTACCTGTACATCTTTATATTTTTGATAGGGATTATTAATTACCATATTTACATCAAACTGATCTGTGCCTGCAGCCACATGTTTTGAGTATCCATAGTAGACAGGGCTTGCTCCATCCTTATAAATTTCCTTGTTATGGTCTGCTCCTTTAACTCCAGGAATCTTTCCATGGATTCTATGCGTTCATCTATATAGTCTACCTCTGATTGGAAGCTGTCCTGTTTTATGCTTATAAGGCCTTCGTCACTGTCAGTGGCCAGATCCATATAGTTTTTTATCCTTACTGCCATTCCGTACTCATCCTCTTCAAGGTCTTCCACGCCATAATTTTTTGTAAAGATATCTTTTACCTTCTCAAAATCGCTTTCAATTGATTCCTGCAGAACTTCGGTATCTATCTGAAGTTTCCCTATGATAGCATCTTCATTATTGCTGTCTTCGCTGCTAAAGGATGCTCTGCTTATGCCTATGTCTGCAAACTGGTCTAAATCACTGTCCAGCCCATCTACCATCCCTGATACCATAGTGGCAAGCCTGTATCTTATACTGTTTAAGGTACTGTCTCCCCGGGCAAGCCCGGCTAACTTATCTGCATCTGTCTCGGGCGGGATGATCCTGTCTTCTGTTATCTTTGAGTATATGTAATCGACTGCACTATTATACTGGCTTACCAGATTTGTGATGCTTCCCATTATGGCAGAAGTGTCCCTGCTTATTGCAGCCCTGGTGGTCCCGCTCCCGATAAGGGTTATCGTGATATCCTCGATGATATCTGTAACTGTATTAGTCGATGATGTGATCTCCTGTCCGTCTATGGAAAAGGATGCATCAGCTGCCTGGATGAACTCATTTTTAAAATCGCCTGCCCCATCGATTATACCCAGGTCGAGACAGATATCATTATCATCTATTATCGCTATCTCCTCAGAACCAGTATCATTGTTTTTGATCCTCAATACATTGTCTACTATGGTTGCGGAAACGGTTATATCCTCGGTATCGTTTATCTTGTCCATTATGGACTGCAAAGAATCATCTGAGTCGATCGATACCCCAAAACCAGATATCTGTATAGTGCCTGCAGTAAGGCCCAGAGCAATATCTGTATCAGTCTGCTGATCTGAACCGATAGTATGAGCCCGGGCAATATTGTTTACCGTAATATCATAGGCAGCCGGTGATGCCCCCGTACCTGTGCTCATCTGGACTATTGAGCTTTCGCTGTATGTGATTGAAAAGACATCAAAAGCGCTGGTGTCGCTCAGGTCTGCAGCCCGGCTCTTAAGGTTGTTCAGCCTTCCCAGTACATCAGAGTATAACTCATTTTTCTTGTTGAGTATTGTCTGGTTTAGCTCCATCCGCTGCAGGGGTATCCGTTCAGCAGCCATAATGCTGTCTATCAAAGCCTTGCTGTCAATCCCTGAGTTTATACTCTCCAGTTCCATGATAACTCCTAAAAATCCCTTTTTAAAAAAAAATCCCTTTTTAATATATATCGGTCTTAAAGTGGCTTAACTTAAGCGGGAGAGGCCTTCTTTTATGAGAAGTGACTGCATTCCAGCCCTGGCCCGCTTATTTTCCGGGTCAAGCAAAAGCGCGCAGTGGTAGGCATTTTTGGAATCCCTGCTATTTCCAAGCTTTGCAAGCGCATTTCCCAGATTATTAAAATAAGATGCCCTGGTGTTATCTATCTCTATTGCTTCAGAAAAGCACAGGATCGCCTCATCATATTCTTCCATCCCGCAGAGACATAAGCCCAAAAGATCATAAGCCCCTGCATCATCATTGTCTTCCAGGTATTTGACCAGAAGCTCCGAAGCCTGCCTGTATTTTTCCTGAAGGTATAGAGACTGGCTTATAAAAAAAGCGATCTCGGGGTGATTGCAGTTTTTATCCGCATCAGCTGCTTTAAATAATCTATCTTCAGCTTCCCTGTAATCCTTTTTAAAAAGCATCAGCTTTCCAAGATTAAACAATGTCTCTGCATTGCCGGGCTTTATTTTGTCGGCCTTTTCCAGGTATCTCAGAGCCTGGTCTGCCTTATTGAGAGACATAGCTGCGGTACCGAGGTTGTGGTAGGCGGACCAGCTCTTATTGTCTTTTATGAGTCTGGCGAATATCTCTTCTGCTTTTTTGAAATCTCCAAGCTTTAAGCAGGCTATGCCCCAATTTTCCAGTGATAATGGATCACTGAAACCCCTTTCAAAGTAGCTGCTGTAATATTTGCATGCTTCTTTATATTCTTTGCCGTCATAATATACCTTTGCCCTGATCCTGCCGGTCTGCTCCAGGCTTGTGCCATCTGCATCTTCTTCTTTATCTTTCTTTCTGTAAGAATCTTCGACATTTGATACAAATGCAAGCGCCGCCTCTCGTTCCCCGATATTGCGCAGCTTGCCGGTTATGTTTTCTGCCTGACCGATAGTATATGTATTATTTCTCACCTCTTCCAGGAGGCCGGGTATTTTCTTATTCTGGCCGGTTTTGTGGTAAGAAGTTATAAGATTGCCCAGTATTATTGCTGAATCTTTTTTTAGGTCAAATGCTTTTTCAAAACATTCCAGGGCTTCCCTGTTTTTTGATAATGCCATATAGCAGATACCCAGGCCGTTTATGGTCTTCCAGCTTCTGGTCCCTGTATCGATAGTACCCCCGATGAGGACATTGTTTTCCGTACTTAAGATCTTATTGAAGTTTTCTGCCGCTTCTTCGTATTTTTCCATTTTCATCTGAGCTCTTGCAATATTAAAATACGCGTCTTTTAAGCCTTTATTAAGGCTTATAGCCTTACGGGCGCTTTCTATAGCTTTTTCGTATAAGCCCAGCTCATTATATGCGGCGGCGGCATAGGACAAAGAGAATGGAAGATAGGATGTTTTTCTGCCGCCAAGCTTTTCCTGCATTATGGAAAAATGGTCCAGTGCCTTCTGCATCTTTCCCATGGCCTGATAGTGTACGCCCAGATTGTATTCATGGAAAGGGTTTCCGGGTTCATCTTCTATAGCTGACTTCAGGAGCTTGAGATTCCTTTCAAATTTGTTTCTTTCCCTCATCAGGTCCTGCATATAGCCATGGTGTACTATGGTTATGCCAGAAATAAGCCTTCTATGCATCAGTGCATCATCAGTAAAGATCAGGACCTCGTGGACCCTCCCGCTGAACTTGAATGAAGGATGATTTGTCCAGAGCCTTGTGGAGAAATGTTCTGCGCTTGACTGTACATTGTCCTTATTGGTGAGGTTGACTATTTTTGCAAAGTAGGAACTGGGCTCTTTGGGTCTTTTTAGATTATTAAAAAATGGGTAGCTGCTTTTATCCAGGACTTCATCAGCGTCCAGAAATAACACAAAATCCGATCTGGCATGTTTGATAGAATGGTTCCTTGCTTTTGCAAAATCATCTTCCCATTCATAATCAATGATCTTTGCACCGAATTGAGCAGCTATCTGCCTGGTATTATCGATTGATCCTGTGTCCACGATTATTATCTCTGACACTACTGGCCTTGCGCTCTCAAGACATCTTGCTATATTTTTTTCTTCATCCTTTACTATCATGCATAATGACAGCGAGGCTCTGCTTTTTTTTGGATCCAAAAGCGATTTTATATACCTAAACTTTTTTGAGATCTTTTTATTTTTGACCTTAGAAAGTCTTTTTTCTATCTTTTCTAGATTATTGCAGGAAGCCTCGTCTACGCCTATATGGTCTATGATATATCCCGCAACAAGCTTTGCCAGGTAAAATTCCTTAAGGCTGATAAGGCAGTTGAGCAATAGGTTGCCTGCCTCGAGATCAAACTCTGCATCCAGATACCTGTAAGCAAGTCCTGCAGCTTTTTCATAGTCTTTTTTTACTAAATATTGGTTGGACATCAGGCTGAATGCCTGTTTATCGGCAGGATCTTTATCCAGGATCCCTGATAAAGAGAGACTGGTATCTGCATCTTGGTAATAGTCGAATGATCGGCTGTCTTTTCTTTTACTATCTGTGTTTTTTTGCATCTAAACCTCTCTGCTATTTTCCCTTATTGTATTTATCGGAGATTACAGGCTAATTATTAAGGCCGGCAAAGTAAAGTTTGATTTTTAAAAAAGTCCTATAAATAAAAAAGGGAAGGCTTATTAGGCCTTCCCATGTTTATGTTACCTTATACTATTGAAGGAGCGATAATACCATCTGCGGAGCCATGTTTGCCTGTGCCAGCATCGCTACACCTGCCTGCATCATTATCTGATTCCTGGTGTAGTTAGTCATCTCGTAGGCCATGTCCACATCCCTGATCCTGGATTCAGAAG
>CAYPXQ010000165.1:0-13089 GCA_964414685.1 uncultured Actinomycetota bacterium | reverse complement strand
GAGGGATGAGTGCGGATATTTCAGGAATATAACCGATAAGCTTACCGGTCTCAGGCTGGAACAGATAGAAGATATCATGTCTTATATACAGGATTTCGGAAGGCTGGTAAACCCTTCTAGTGATTCCAGGCTTTCAAATGACAAAAAATACGGCAAGATTAGCCAGCTTCGCACACTGGCATGGGATTTTAGCCGTGAAGCAGAGGAGTATATAGAGGTATCCGAAGATAAAAAACTTGATTACCTGGAACTGGAACAGTTGACTGCCAGGCAAAAGATAAATAGCATAAGGAAGGACATAAAGGAAAACCAGAGAGCACTTCAGTGGCAGGAATACAGGAAAAATAGTTCAAGCCTCCGGAGCCTCAGGGACAGGTGGAAAATATATAAGGATCATAAGGATTTCAGCCAGACAAAATATGAAAAAATATCAGAGCTTATAATAAATATCGACAGTCTCGGCAGCAGGATCTCCCGTACTGCTTCCGACCAGGAAAAGAATATAAAACAAAGGACAGGGCTGGAGGAAAAGCTGGCACAGGTCCAGGGGAAACTGGATTCGCTTGAATCAAAGAAAGCCCTTATAGACCGGATGAAGGCAGAACTTGAGATATATAACCGCCGTAAGGCAGAGGAAGTAAAGGAGCCGGAAACCTTTTCCAGGGTGATAACTGTAATACTGCTTCTTCTGGCACCCCTTAGCTTCCCGGCAGTATATATACCCACCGGGAGTCTTCCGTACTCCTTCATAATGCCGCTACTCCTCCTTATTGCGGGACTGGTGGTATTCATAGTAAACCGGGCAGGCATAAAGGCAGACCATTTTGCCGCTGAAGAAAAACTTTTGGAAAACGAGTTCAGGAAGATAGGATTCCGGATAAAGGGCCTGGAAGAAGTGCTGCCGGAGGCAGCTGCATTTGATGATGGCTACAGGGGAAAAGCCGGGGAAAGGGACCGTCTTGCCGACCAGGTGAGATTGCTGGAAATGGATGATAAAAAGTTATCAGCAGAACTGGAAGATGCTATAAGGGATAAAAAGTCATATGAGCTGGAACTGGAAGAGATAATGGGAAGCCTTGGCATAAGGGATATAAACCAGTTCAATGAAAAAAGGCGGCTGAGAAATAGGGCAGCTTCGGAGATCATGTCGCTGGCCAGGTCGCTGATGGAGATGCCGGGAGGGGATATCCCCGGATATGATCCTGACAGGGATCTGGGAGAGATGGCGGAAGGATTAGGTGATGCCATAAGTACCTGGGAAGATAAGCTGTCCGGTTTAAGGCCGGATGGAGACCCTGTACCAGAGGATGAAGAAGCCGGTAAGGAAAGGCTGGAAGACTTAAGGACGGAACTGGAAGCCCTGGAGGAAAAGGAGGGCAGGCTTAAAATAGGCCTTGAAGAGCATAGGGGAAATCTTAACAGATTTCAGGGAAAGTTTGCCGCTCTGGACCTTCCCCGGCACCTTGAAAGGCTGGGGCCATTCGAGATAACCAACCTGGAGAGGCTCCGGGAGGCTGTCAGTCACTGTAATAGATTTGTAGGGCTGATAGACCGGCAGCAGAACCTGGCAGCGGAAGCAATAAGGATTTTTGAGGATATTAAAAATACGGAAGAGACCAAGGTATCGGAACTTTTTGAAAAACTTAAGATCTCTGACATATTTGCAGACATAACCGGGGGTAAATATAAAGATGTCAGGTTTGACAGCCAGGCCGGTGAAGTGACAGTAACGGATGCAGGAGGAAATACCCTTAATGCAGAAAAACTTAGCAAAGGAGCATATGACCAGCTCTTCCTTTCCATCAGGATAGCCATATCTGAGGAGATTCTGGGAGAGGGAAGGGGGTTCTTTATAATAGATGACGCCTTCCTGTCATCTGACAGCAGGAGGCTTGAGAACCAGTTCAAGGTTTTAAAGAAACTGGCAGATAAGGGCTGGTCCATTGTATATTTTTCAGTAAAAGATGAGATCGCCGGCATCTCCAGAAAATATACAGTTAATAAAGCAATAGAGATGAAGTAGGTAGAAATGGCCACAAAAAATTTTGATTTCAACCCGGAATACTATGATTTGCAGGTAGACTGGGATAAAAGGATGGAGAAGGAAAGACACTTCTTCGAAAAAATATTCAATGAGAGGAAAATAGGCAAAGTCCTGGAGATAGGATGCGGAACCGGGCATCATGCCCAGCTATTTGCCGGGTATGCCCGGGAAGTGACAGCTATCGATCCCGATCCTGATATGGTGGATTTTGCCGGTAAAAATACCATAAAGGCTCAAAATGTGACCCTGTACCAGAAAGGTTTTGAGGACCTGGAAAGCCTCCCTCCCGGAGATTTCGACCTTATAACTTCCCTTGGCAACACTCTTCCTATACTGGGAGACAGGAAAAAGATAAAAACGGCGCTGAAAAATATGAGAAAGAGGATGGCAGATGGCGGCCTGGCAGTACTCCAGTTCTTAAATTTCAATTCAGCCATAATAGATGAAAATGATTATTATCCTCCGAAGGTGTTCCAAAAAGACGGGTTTACCTATGTGTTTATTAAGCATTTCCAGTATGGAAAGGTAAAGACCAGGGTAGACTTTATAATCACCAGGCTAAAGGGAAGCTCGGCCCATGACTTTTTTGTAAACTCATCATACCTGGCCACGCTTAAGGTCAATATGTTTAAGAGTATGGCAAAGAATGCCGGATTTAAAAAAATAAGGTTAACAGGCACAGGGGGCAGTGAGGAATTTGATCCCAAAAAGCATATAAGCCTGTATGCCCTGCTTGAGAGGAGTAAGTAATGGCAGAGTTAAAAAGGTTTGGTGTATCCATGGAGGAAAACCTTCTTTCGGCTCTTGACGATTATGTAAGGGGAAAGGGTTACCATAACCGATCCGAAGCATTAAGGGACCTTGTGCGGAAGGAGCTGGTAGAAACAGCCTGGGAAGATGAAGATAAGGAAGTGGCCGGAGCCATAATAATGGTATATGACCATCACCACCATGACCTGGTGGAAAACCTGGTAAGCATACAGCATGATTATCATGACATAATAATATCCAGCCAGCATGTGCACCTTGACCACAGCAACTGCCTGGAGATAATAGCGGTAAAGGGAAAGATAAATAAAGTATATGACCTGGAAGCCAGGCTCAAGGTGGCAAAAGGTGTAAAGCATGCCGCTGTGGCCAGGTCCACGCTGGCAAAGGAGATGTAAGGTTTAATACTTCTTTAAGGCTTCAGGATATGCCGGTATTTTTTAAATAAGCGGCAGATAATATGATTATATAAAAAGTATTAATGAGACGGGGAGGAGATATGCAGTACCTTATAGGCTTTGACGCCGGCACTTCATCAACAAGATGCATACTGATAGACCAGGCAGGAAGACTTATAGCATCATCCACCGAAGAATACGATATGGATACTCCCAGGCCGGGCTGGGCCCAGCAGCACCCGGACCTGTGGTGGGAAGCAGCAGTCAAGACAGTAAAGGAAGTACTTTCCGGATCAGGGATAGACCCCTCTGACATAGCCGCCATAGGCATATCGGGCCAGATGCACGGTTCGGTATTTCTGGACAGGGACGGCAAAGTAATAAGGCCGGCCCTTCTGTGGTGCGACCAGAGGACAGCTCCCCAGTGTGATGCCATATATGATACCTTTGGAGGAGAGGCAGAGTTTATAAAGCTGTCATATAATAAAGCCCTGACTGGTTTTACGGCACCCAAGATATTGTGGCTCAGGGACAATGAGCCGGAGAACTATAAAAAAGTGGCCAGGATACTTCTTCCCAAGGACTATATACGCTACAGGCTCTCAGGCGCCTATGCCACCGAAGTATCAGATGCCTCAGGCACCATCCTTATGGATATAGCAAAAAGGACCTGGTCGGATGATATAATAGGCGGACTTGATATTGATAAAGATCTTCTCCCTCCTGTCTATGAGTCCTCATATATATCATCCACAGTCTCGGATGAGGCAGCCAGGCTCACCGGTCTGATACAGGGCACTCCCATTGCCGGGGGGGCAGGGGACCAGGCCGGAGGGGCAGTTGGTTCCGGTATCGTATATGAAGGAGTGATATCTGACTATCTGGGAACTTCCGGAGTAGTATTTGCCCATTCGGATGAGGCGGTATATGACCCGGCGGGAAGGCTGCATTCATTCTGTCATGCCGTGGACGGCGCCTGGCACCTTATGGGAGTCACCCTTTCTGCAGCCGGCTCCTATAAATGGTATCATGATACATTCGGGATATCTGGTGAAATAAAAGCCAGATACACCAGCCTTTCTAAGTATGAGCTCTTAAACAAACAGGCAGAGTCAGCTCCTGCAGGGTCAGAAGGACTTATATTCCTACCCTATCTTTCCGGGGAGAGGACTCCCTATGCCGATCCTCATGCCAGGGGAGTATTTTTCGGTATTTCCTATATTCACAACAGCTCCCATTTTGCCCGGGCTGTCATGGAAGGTATAACCTATTCCCAGTATGACTGCCTGAACCTCATGAAAGATGCAGGCATATCATCAGAAAAAGTAGTACTATTCGGCGGGGGAGCCCGGTCAGGACTGTGGAGGAAGATCACTGCCGATATATTCGGCACCAGCATAGTTACCCTGAATGTGGAGGAAGGACCCTCCTACGGGGCTGCCATAATAGCCGGGGTGGGGGCAGGACTCTATCCTTCAGTAAGAAAAGCCTGCAGCAGTATCTTAAAGGAAGTGACTGATACAGAGCCTGATGCTGAGACTAATGCCCGGTATTCCAGATACTATGCCGTATACAGGTCATTATATAAGGACCTGAAAGGGGATTTTGAAAGAATAAGCGGAATATAGCACATGATCATACTGATATCATCCTGTGCCGGCAATATCAGGCATTCTCCTGGCCGTACCTGCAGTACTTAAGGATGGGGCACTCGCTGCATTTCGGCCTCCTGGCTATACAGATGGTCCTGCCATGCTGTACTATCTTATGGGAGAAGCTGGTCTGCTTATTGTCAGGGATGATATTTACCAGGTCAGATTCGATCTTATCGGGATCAGTATTGCTGGTAAGCCCTATATGACGGGATATCCGCTTCATATGGGTGTCCACTATAATGACCTGTTTGCCAAAACATTCTCCCAGCACCACATTAGCTGTCTTTCTTCCCACTCCGGGAAGGGTCAAAAGATCCTTCATATTTCCGGGTACACTGCCGTCAAAACTCTCTACTATCTCCCGGGCGGCTCCGATTATGCTTTTTGTCTTATTGCGGAAAAATCCAGTCTTCCTTATATCCTGCTCCATGACCCCGGGGTCGGCATCGGCAAAGTCCTCTGGTCCCTTATACTTTTCAAAAAGGTCCGGGGTAATGGTATTTACCAGCTTATCAGTGCTCTGGGCGGCCAGTATGGTAGACACCAGGAGCTGGAAAGCATCCTTATGGTCCAGGGTGGAGCGGTCGGCATCCGGGTAGGTGTCTTCCAGTATTTTCACTATCCTGTCAATATTTTCTATAGCAGGTTTAAATATATTACTCATTTTCTTTCCAGCTTATCCCTTCCTTTTTATTTTCCAGATAACGCGCCATTTTACCGGCATCCATGGTATTGGCGATGTCCTTTGCCTCCAGCCAGCCCTTGCGGGCAATATTTACGCCGAAACTGTAGTCATGAAGGCCGTCCAGTGTATGGGCATCGGGATTTATAAAGACCTTTACACCCTTTTGTTTTGTATATTTTCCATAACGCCAGTCCAGGTCCAGGCGGAAGGGGCTGCTGTTTAGCTCCAGGTCTACATTGTTCTGAGCAGCTGCGTCTATTATTTCTTCCATATCCGCTTCATAAGGGTCGCGGGCAAGAAGCAGCCTTCCGGTGGGGTGGGCAAGGATGGCAGCATAGGGATGCTGCATGGCCTTTATTATCCTTTTTGTCATATCTTTTTTGGACATATTGAAATTGGAATGGATGGCTATTATGACAAAATCAAATCTTTCCAGTATCCGGTCATCATAATCAAGGCTTCCGTCATTTAATATATCAGATTCTATGCCTTTGAAAATAGTAAAGCCCTCAAGCCTTTGGTTAAGCCTGTCTATCTCTGCAAGATATTCATCGATGTCTTCTTTCCTGAGTCCTCCTGCATACCGGGCGGAACGGCTGTGCTCGCTTATACCGATATAAGAAAATCCCATATCCATAGCTTTTCTTGCCGCCTGCTCCAGAGTCATCTTGCCGTCACTATAGGTGGTGTGAATGTGTATTATTCCCTTTATATCGCTGAGCTCTACCAGGGCAGGCAGCTGGCCTTTTTGGGCTGCTTCTATCTCACCATAGTTTTCCCTCAGCTCCGGAGGTATATACTGCATGCCAAATACCCCGAAAATATCTTTCTCGCTTTTGCATTTAATAAGTTCTTTGCCTTTGAACAGGCCATATTCATTCATTTTGATGCCGGATTTCTTTGCCAGGGACCGCATGGCAGTATTATGCTCCCTGCTGCCGGTAAAATGATGGAGGGCATAGGGAAACTGCCAGTCCTCCACTGTCCTAATATCAGCATTTATACCATTGGCAAGCCTTATGCTGGATCTGGTACTTCCCCTGGCGATGACATCCCCCACATCATCCAGGCCGGTAAAAAGTTCCATCACCATTTCCGGTTTATCGGTTGAGGCAACTATATCTATGTCCTTTATTATCTCCTTCTTCCGCCTCAGACTTCCTGCCAGGCTGGCCCTTATTACGGACCCGCCCTTCTTTACTTTCTCCAGTATTGACTCTGCCTGGTCTATTACCTGGCTATAAAGGAACTTCTGCCGGTATCTCTTTACTGCTTGTATACCTTTTAGAATATTATCCTGGGTCTTTTTTCCGAAGCCGGGCAGCACAGAAAGACTGTTTTCCAGGCAGGCCTGCTCCAGTGTCTCCATATCGGATATGCCCAGATTATCAAAAAGATATCTTACCTTTTTAGCGCCCATGCCCGGTATCCTCAGCATAGCCATAAGCCCCGGCGGGGTAGAGGTCTTGAGCCGCTCATAATCTGCGAATGTACCGTTTGAGATGAGCTCGATAATATGGCCGGCAATATTTTTTCCTATGCCCTTTATTTCCTGCAGGTCTTTAACTGTTGAATGGGCACCGGGCTCCATGCCCGAAGACTCCAGGGCCCTGGATGCACTCCTGTAGGCCCTTACCTTGAAAAAATCAGCGCCTTCCAGCTCCAGCAGGGTAGCAGTCTCGTCAAGTGTCTTTACAACTTCTTTCTTATCCATTATTATCCGTAAAAATGTGAAAGCCTTTTTATGGCTTTTAATTTGTCAGTCCTGCCTATCCTGCTTTCCCTTAGTGCATTATGCAGTATATCCACAGAAGCTGCATAGGTATCACGGTCCACCGGATAGGGGATTCCGTCCTTTCCCCCATGGGCAAAGCTGAACCTTACCGGGTCCTTTATGCTGTATTTTTCTCCATATACCAGTTCTGATATCAGGGCAAGCGACCTTACAGTCTTGGGGCCCATGCCCTTTAGGGAGATAAGCTTCTCAAAATTCTCAGGTCTTGTCTCATAGGTGGAAATAAAGATCTTTTCCAGCCTCTTCATCTCCACATCGCTTAAGTTTATGGTATGCCTCCTGGGCATATTATATTTTGTCTCCTGGTATTTCTTTATTTTCTTAAGGTCATCCAGGAGAAGCCGGGGCTTCTGATATGATATTTCGGTCATGGTGCTGCGGGCTTTGCTGCTTTCCCTGGCTACCAGGTTTATGACATCACCGCTGGAGTCGCAGCATATGGCCTTATGAGGCTCGCATACAAGATCTTCTATCTCGCTGCTTGACCAGTGATATCTCCTGGCCATGCGGTTGAACTCATTCATGCCCTGCTGGACCACAGACCATTTTTTGCCGCTCAGTGTAAATAAAAAACAATGGTGATAGAGCTGGTAGTCATCCTGCAATGCGGTTGAGTCTACCTTGGCTACTATCCTGCTGTTGTATACCAGGCCAGAGAAGTCAAGGCCCATCTTATCTCCTGCAGCCTCTATCTCTGAGGGCGTCTTCCTGGAGGTGCCGCCTTTTCCGCCGGCTACAAACAGGCCAAAATCTTTTTCCCTGCCCTTTACCGCTTCCTTGACAGCCCCGCAAACGGTTGTGGTCACTCCGCTGGAATGCCAGTCAAATCCCAGAACGCAGCCGAAAGCCTGGAACCAGAAGGGGTCGGATAGACGGTCCAGCACTTCTTCCGGACCATATTCGGATACGATAAATGACAATATCTCCCGGGAGAGGTCCCTCATATGGTTAAAAAGCCACCTGGGGGCTTTTCCGCCGTGCAGGGGCAGGTTTACGGTTCCGGTTCTCATTATCCTTTTAATAAAATATTATATTCTATTATATAAAGATTTTTTTAATCTGATCAATTGCCTGACGTAAGGGGAACGAAAGCCACATCGCATATCTTTATTTTCTTTAGACCTTTATCGGATTTTACCACTTTTAAAAGTTCCTGGCTCCAGGAGGATGTGCCTGTGGGTATCACCATGATGCCGCCTGACTTCAGCTGCTCCACAAGCTTCTCCGGTATGTGAGGCGGTGCTGCTGTTACCAGTATGCGGTCATAGGGGGAATATTTTTCCCAGCCTTTACTGCCGTCATGGCAGGAAAGCATGATATTTTTATAACCTTTTAGGACTTCTTTGTTCTTCTCACACAGGTCTTTATTTATTTCAACCGAATATACCATATTTGACAGCTCGGCCAGTATTGCAGTCTGGTATCCGGAACCTGTTCCCACTTCAAGCACATCCATGCTGCCATCAAGGTCCAGCGCCTCAGTCATAAGGGCTACTATATAGGGCTGCGATATAGTCTGTCCCATACCTATGGGCAGGGGGCGGTCCTCATAGGCAGAACCCCGAAGGCTTTCCGGGACAAATAATTCCCTGGGAACTTTCCTCATGGCATCAAGTATCCGGGGATCCTTTATCCCGCGGGATCCCAGCTGTCTTTTGACCATGTCTTCCCTGGCCTGCCGGTAGAGATCAAAACTATTTGTACCTGGATCCTGGTTTTTTTTCATATAATCTTTTTTTTGTTATAATACCCTGATTTAACAGGGATATTCCAGCTGGGATCAATCCCAGCATTATATATTATATCACAAAAGGATTATTGGATTTACCATGATAAGCCTTAAAATGGCAGACATATTTACCAATCTTGCCGAGATAAAAAAGTCAGAGACCGGGGGAAAAGATGCGGTGCTTTCACTTATGAAGGCGGCCAGGACCCTGAGGGATGAACCCGGCATCATAGAGGAAATACTTAAAGGGAAAAGTCCCGGGAGCTCCACCGGGATAGACAAGTATTGTCACGGGCTGATCACTGAATACCTGGATAATGGCTCAATAGAGGAGTACCGGAGATTTTCTGCAGCCTATTCGGATGACCTGGTCAGGCTTATAAGGATAACCGGAATGGGAAGAAAAAGGATCCTTTCCATCTATAAAGAATTTTCCATAAAAGACCTGGAAGACCTGAAAAGCGTTTTTATGGAAAAAGACGCTGCAGGGACAGCTGCTTCCTCAAAGCTGGGAAAGGATGTGCTGAATCCTTTATTTGCAGAAAGGATAAAGCGGTCCATAGAATATCTTGATTCCATAAGGGAAATGATTCCCAGATGGCCGGCAGAGTTCTACACGGATATCATTATAGAGGAATTAAAAAGATCATCCGAGATAGAAAGGATAGAATATACCGGTTCCATCAGGCGCAAAAAAAGTTTCATAGGGGACGTAGATCTTTTGCTCCAGCCTGTTTTTAACCGGAACAGGTATGATATGGAAAGAAGCGAGGCTCTTCTTAAAAAGATAGCCGCATATCCTTTTATGCAAAAGCTGGTGTCGGTAAAAAGGACAGCGGATGATATCAGCGCTCTTTTTAACACCATATATGAATTTGACATCGAGATCATAATCGCTTCCGGAAATACCTGGGCCTGGCAGCTCTTAAAGACTACCGGCAGCAGGGATCACCTGGCCGCCCTCCAGGAGCATTCTTTCAAAGAAGGCAGGCCCGGTTTAAACGGCTGCACTATACGGGAACTGGGATCGGAAAAAAAGATATATGATGCGCTGGGGCTGGATCATATACCTCCGGAGTTAAGACAAGGAAAGGACGAGGTGCTTTGGGCAGCCCAAAAAAAGCTGCCAAGCCTGGTAAGTGTCGGCGATATAAAGGGCGACCTCCATATACATTCACACTGGAGTGACGGGCTCATAGATTATTCGAAGATGATCGATTCGGCCAGGAATATGGGCTATCAGTATATTGCCATATCAGACCATTCCCCCAGTAATTATTACGGAAATGGCCTGGACAGGGAAAGACTTCTGGAGAAGATGAGATTTATAGGCGGCCTCAGGGAAAAATACAGGGATATAAATATCCTTATGGGTTCGGAAATAGATATCAGGAAACCGGATGTTTTTGATTATGACCCGGATATTATTAAAAAGATGGATATAGCCATAGCATCCCTGCATTCCAGTTTCTTAAATTCTGTCCGGCAGAATACTTTAATGGCAGTAAGCGCTTTGGAAAAAGGGTTCTTTGATCTTTTAGCCCATCCCACCGGAATAGTATTCGGCAACAGGGCTCCCATATTTATGGATATGGAAAAGGTGATAGAAACGGCTGCAGATCACAGAAAAGCCCTGGAGATAAACAGCTATTATATGAGGCTGGACCTGGGTGAGGAATATGCCTGCAAAGCCGCGGAAGCAGGAGCAAAGCTGGCCATAAATACCGATTCACACCGGCCCGGCAATATGGAGATGATCCGGCTGGGGGTGGATGTAGCCAGGCGGGCGGGCCTGGAGGCCAGAGACATACTAAACACTATGTCATATGATGAACTTATGTCCTGGCGCCGGGAAAGATAGCGGGCTAACTGTCCCTGTAATACCTGAAGACATCCTCATCACCAAAATCGGGTATAAAATAATCCTTATCCGGGTCAAGTCCCTCATGGTCCTGGGACCACCCATGCTTAAAGCCAAGTCCGGCTGCATATTCCAGCACATCCTTATACTCATCAGCGGTCACCCGGCGGGAAAGTTCAGGAAGATCATGTGCCCTGAAAGCAGGATGATACTGGGCCATTATGCTTAAATAGACATCAGGGGAAAGTTTTTTACTTATATATTCCAGCGTTGCTTTTGTACCGGAAATATCTCCGGGCATTACCAGCAGCCTTATAAGCAGGCCCTTGACGGCAATACCGTATTTATCCAGCTTCAGGGGACCTACCTGCCTGAACATCTCAGAAACGCTCTCCCGGTTGTACTTTACATAATCACCGACCGAAGAATACTTTTTTGCCATAGCATCGCTGCTGTAACGCATATCGGGCATGTATATATCAATCATCCCCTCAAGCATCCTCAGAATAGAAGGATGGTCATAACCGCCGGTATTGTAGACAATGGGGAGGTCCAGCCCGGAATCTGCTGCAATCTCAAAGGCTCTGGTTATCCCGGGAAGCCAAACTGAAGGTGATACCAGGTTTATATTATGCACCCCGTGATCTTTAAGCATCACCATTTTTTCTGCCAGCGCCAGGGGGCTTATGACATAGCCATTGTGCTCCTGGCTGATCTGGTAATTCTGGCAGTAACAGCATTTCATATTACAGTAAGAGAAGAATATGGTACCCGATCCTCCGGTACCTGAAATAGGCGGCTCTTCTCCATGATGCGGCATGGCCGCAGATATTACCATGTCCTTTCCAGCACCGCAGAATCCTTTTTCACCGGAAGTCCTGTCAACTTTGCAATTATGGGGGCACAGGGTGCAATTTTCGAGTATATCAGTTAATCTATCAATCATATTATTAAGTTTCATATTAATTAATTTATAACCAATTAATTTAATATTTTTGTAAAAGTATATAATGTTGTATAATAAATTTTAACAAAAACATAGTTTCTAACAAACAGGAATAATATTAAAAGAAAAGTAGATTATTTTAAATAGTTCAGTGATCTGGATAGATTATTAGGGGATCATATTAAAAGGAGGGTAGTATTGCCCCAGAAGAACCATTCCCTGAAAGACAGGCATTTCCGGGAACTTATAGAAAGAACCCCCGATATAGTTTTTGTTTACAGGCTCAGGCCGCAAAAGGTTTTTGAATATATCAGCCCCTCAGCAAATAAAATATTGGGGTATACCCGGGTACTTTTTTACCAGGACCATGATTTTTTTAAAAAGGTCATATATAAAGATGATCTCAAGATAATCAGCCAGATAGAAAGGGAAAAGACAGACTTCAGTAAGCCTATCGAGATAAGGGTCCTTAATAGGGAAGGAAGAGTTTTCTGGTATGAAGCCGTGGTATCTCCCGTATATGGCAGGACAGGCAGACTTCTCAGGGTAGAAGGCATACTACGGGATATATCAAAGAGAAAAAAAGCGGAAGAAAAATTAACCTATCTGTCTTTTCACGACAGTCTTACCAGGGCATATAACCGGGCATATTATATGGAAGAGGTAAAAAGACTTGATACAGAAAGGCAGCTTCCATTAAGCATAATAATGGCTGATGTAAACGGGCTTAAGCTGGTAAATGACGCCTTCGGTCACCAGGAGGGCGATGCACTTCTCAAGAGTTGTGTAAGGGTGCTGAAGAAATGCTGCCGTGCCGATGATATAGTAGCCCGCTTTGGCGGAGATGAGTTTTCCATGCTGCTTCCCAGGACCGGTGAGAAGGATGCCAGGAAATTATTAAACAGGATAAAAGATTATTGTGAAAAGACAGATGGCAACAGGATACCGCTGTCTATCTCCCTGGGGACAGCTACCAAGGTCTTTGTAAAGGAAGATTTTACCGGTATTATAAGAAAAGCCGAAGAGGACATGTACCGGCATAAGCTTAAGGAAAGCAAAAGCATCATCGCATCAATAATAGCATCGCTGGAAAATACCCTTTTTGAAAAGAAAATAAGGACCGAAAATCATTTCAAAATGCTCAAATGGATAGTATTGGAGATAGGTAAGAGGTTAAGGCTTTCTGAGGACCGGCAGGATGAGCTGAG
>CAYPXQ010000164.1:0-13468 GCA_964414685.1 uncultured Actinomycetota bacterium | reverse complement strand
GGGCTTGAAATAGTGGAGTTTTTCTATGGCATAGGATTTCCTGTGGGTGAAGGTCTCATCAAAATAATTACAGTATACCCTGGTGTAGTATCCCTTCTTGGCCAGCCCGTCAGCCAGCCTGTCCACTACCAGGTCTACACCGTGACCCCGTATCATCCTCTCCGTAATAAAGGCTATGTTTATGTCTTTCATCTTTCTCTCATATTGTAGATAACTTGCATTTGCTAAAAACTTTAGATTATAACGGCTATAATATCAACAATTAAATCTATAATATATGATTTGAAGGAATAGTAAGGCCTGTGACCAATATTGTTTAAAATGAATTGTTTGTTATAATTTACCCTAAATTAAGTATAAATTCGTCCTTAGGAGTTTTAGATATATGAAAGATATCCTGGATTTTCCCCTGGTATCGGTTGCCATAGTGAACCTTGACGGCAAAGAGTACCTGGGCCGGTGTCTTGACAGTATAAAGAAGCTTGACTATCCCCCTGACAGGCTGGAGATCATAGTAGTGGACAATGGTTCCACCGATTCCTCGGTAGAGCTCATAGAGTCAGGATACAGCAAGGTCAGGCTTATAAAAAATGACCGCAATACCGGCTTTGCCGCTGCCAATAACCAGGCGGCAGAAGCGGCAAAGGGTGAGTATATAGCATTCCTTAATAATGATACCAGGGTCGACAGCCGCTGGCTCATAGAACTGCTTGATCCCGTCTTTGAGGATAAGGAGGTAGTAGCTTCTGGCTCAAAAGTCCTTTCCATGGATGGAAAGAGCCTTGATTTCGTGGGCGGTATGATAAATTTCGAGGGCAAGGGATTCCAGATAGATTACGGTCTCCCGGTAGAACAAGACAGGCACCTGCAGTATAAGTTCATACCCTTTGCCAATGGGGGAGCCATGCTTATACAGCGTAATATATTCCTGGAGGCGGGGGGTTTTGACAGTGATTTCTTTGCCTATTATGAGGATGTGGACCTGGGATGGCGGCTGTGGTTAATGGGATACAGGATAGTGTTTGTCCCAAAATCTATAGTGTACCACCAGCATCACGGCACTTCGGACAGGTTCAGCCAGGATAAGCTCAGGTTCCTAAAGGAGCGCAACTCCCTGTTCTCGGTATTCAAGAATTATGATGACCGCAATCTGGCAAGGGCATTTTCCGGGACCCTGGCAAATATACTTAACCGGGTGTTTGTAGACCTTAAGTTTGATTACAAAAAGTATTATGACCTTTCAGGAGAACAGAGCAGCCAGGAACCGGAAGTCACTATATCAGGAGAACCGCTTAGCTCCCTGGCAGCGGCACGGAGCTTCTTCGATCAGCTGCCTGAGCTGGTCAGGAAAAGACAGGAGGTGCAGTCAAAAAGGAAAAGGGATGACAGGGCGATATTTTCATATTTTAAGGCCCAGTTTATGCCGGTTTCTGCAGATCCCCAGTACCGCAGGAACCATGAGGATATGTTAAGGAGCCTGGGCATATACAAGATATTTGAAAAAGACATAAGAAGGAAAGTCATCATAGTATCGGGGGACCCGGTATCCCGGAGCATGGCCGGTCCCGCCATAAGGCTTTTAAATTTTGCCAGGATACTGGTTGAGCACATGGATGTAGTGCTGGCGGTTCCCAATGAGACCGGCATAATCGATGAGGATTTCCCCATCATGCAGTACAGGGACGAGAGGACTCTGGGCAGTCTTGTCTCTGCATCCGATGTCATAATATGTAACGGCATGATGCTTTCCCGGTTTGAGAGCATAAAGGAATCGGGAAAATTCATCATCATCGATATGTATGACCCCTATAATCTTGCCACCCTGGCCGAATATGAGGGCAAGAGCATGAAAAAAAGACTGGAAGTATACAATTCCCTGCAGAAGACTTTCAATGAACAGTTCTATTACGGGGATTTCTTTATATGCGCTTCAGACCGGCAGAGGGACTTCTGGCTGGGAATGCTGGCAGCCCTGGGAAGGGTCAACCCCTTTGCCTATAATATAGACCCCAGCCTCAGGAGGATGATAGATGTAGTGCCCTTCGGCCTGCAGTCCCACAAACCTATCCACACGGAAAAAGTAATAAGGGGCGTGGTAAAGGGGATAGAAGATGATGATTTTATAATAATATGGGGCGGCGGCATATATAACTGGTTTGATCCCCTTACCCTTATAAATGCCATGGACATAGTCTCCCGGAAAAGAAAAAATATAAAACTGTATTTTATGGGTGTAAAGCACCCCAACCCGGAAGTAAAAGAGCTGGATATGGTGAAAAAGACAGTTGAGCGGGCCAAAAAACTGGGGCTATATGAAAAGAGCATCTTTTTTAATTTTGACTGGGTGGACTATGATCACAGGCATAACTATCTGCTTGAGGCTGATGCCGGTATAATAACCCATCCCAACCATATTGAGACCAGGTTCTCATTCAGGACCAGGATACTGGACTATATGTGGGCCGGGCTTCCCATTATCTCTACCGAGGGAGATTACCTGAGCGACCTGGTAAGGACCGAGGGCCTGGGGCTTATGGTGCCGGAAGCATCTCCGGAAGACCTGGCTGATGCCATACTGGAGCTTGCCGGCAAAGGCGAGTTATATGTCAGCTGTGTAGACAATATCGAAAGGATATTCAAAGATTTTACCTGGGAGAATGTATGCAAGCCCATAATTGATTTCTGCCAAGATCCGGTATCCAATGCCTTAAAGAATAATAGTGGCAGCAGCGGGTCCGTGGGATATAACAGTAAAAATAAAAGCGAAAGAAGCCTGCCGGGCCGTTTCTTCTATCACCTGACGCACAGCGGAGTCAGGAATACTTCAAGATATCTTATTAATTATATCCGCCATAGATAGGTCAGGAAAGCAGGTTAAAGGTATGGACGAAAGAATCGGGGAGAATGACAAGCCATGAAAAGGGTAAAGGTCTTTTTAGGCCGCACAGGCAGGATACTCCTTACCCCGGCCATATATGATGATGCCAGACTCTCCCGGAGGTTCTATAAGTATTTTTTGATAGGAATGCTGGTGAGGCTTATGCTGCTTCCCTTCTTTTTCCAGAGGGACCTGCTGTCAACCTACCAGAGGGCGGCAGAGACAGTATTTGGCGGCAATTTTGCTTCAGATTTCCACCAGGTGATCACCCATATCATCCATAGTGCATATCTTTTCATAATAAAGACCATAGTGCCGGCGGTAAGCGGATATTCTTCCATATTGCTGGATGAAAATACATGGACGTCCTGGATAAATTTTAATGCCGGCTATAATGTATTTACGGTCCTGGCCCTGTTTAAGGGGCTTTACCTCATATTCGATCTTCTGTGCATGTTCTTTATCATCAGATTGTCTTTTGATGATGATGCGGAAGGCAGGCTCAATGTTTTCAGGTTCTGGATGTTTAATCCGGTGGTCATCTTTGTGCTTTATATATTTGCCAGGCATG
This sequence comes from uncultured Actinomycetota bacterium, assembly GCA_964414685.1. Classification (GTDB taxonomy): domain Bacteria; phylum Actinomycetota; class Humimicrobiia; order Humimicrobiales; family Humimicrobiaceae; genus M55B120. Next base: position 10,019 of record CAYPXQ010000164.1, on the reverse strand, counting down.
ACATAATAGGGGTATTTGTTACCATAATAGCTCTGCTTCTGGCGAAGAAAGACAGGAAATACTGGTCTATCCTGGTGCTGGCAGCGGCTATTGCATTGAGGTTTTTCCCTATAATGATACTATTGCCCCTTATCTTCTATCTGGCCCGGAGCAAAAAAGACTATATGCTTTTATCAGTCCTGGGAGTTTCGGGCCTGGCAGCAGTAGAGGTGTTTTCCAATCTTTTTTATGGAAAGAGCCTCATATTTGCACTGCTTAACACAGAGCATTTCAACTACATACTATCATCAAAGCTGGAACTTATAATCCATGACCGGATATTCATATTCATAGTCGCCTATTTTCTTATAGTATTCAGCTTCATCCAGATAAAGAAAAAAAGTTTTGACCTGCTTATAGATTACGGGGCCATAATCTACCTGGCATATATAGCGCTGAGTTATTTCCATCCCCAGTATGTTTTATGGACGGTGCCTTTCCTGGTAATAATCTTTGCCAGGAGAAAGCAGCTGGCATATTACCACTGGCTGCAGTTCGGGCTGCTTATGGTGGTACTCATCTATTGGGGCGACCTGGTTACCAAGTTCGTGTTTGCTCCCATTGACCATAATTTTTTTATATATATCACCGGACCCATACCTGTTATAAATAGATTCTACGATCCGGCAAAGTTCGTTAATATATTCAGGAGTGTATTCACTGCTGTCTCGCTGTGGATGATATACCTTATATACAGGGACGGCCGCAGCATCATAGACCGGGACCAGGGAGGAGTCAGCAGATGAGGAAAAAAGCTGTGCCATGGCTAATATTATTAATCCTGGCGTCGGTCATGGCATCAGTGCTGCTTTCTGGCTGCCAGAAGCTGAGTTTTATCCCCGGAGCCAGTTATGGATATTATATCTGGGAAGAAGAGGGAAGGCTTCATATTTTTTGGAGTATTGACAGGAAAGATGCATCATTTTCCGGCTCTGTATCCACAGACGGCAGCATTGATGATGTGGAGGTGGCAGCCTGGGAAGATGAAGATTCCTGGGAAATAACAGGAGACGCCCTTTCCTTTGAGTCGACGCTGGATGCCGATGACTATATGGACGGCATCATATTGGATATAACCGGATATACATATATAGAACTGGACCCTGGCATAAACGACGGCTATGACCTGTCAAGGGTCCATGTGGGCGCTTTCCTTAATAATCCGGAAACCAGCCCTTTCCGGATCGGTACCGGATATTTTAAAGAAATCAGTCAGATACCATGGTATGAAAAGCATCCCTTCTCCGGCCTTTTCTATAAGCTGTATGCCAATAAGCATTTTACCTTTGTCTTTCTTTCTTTTATCGGAGTGGTTGTTATAGAGTTATTGAGGATAACAGTATTTTGGAAAAAGAAGAGGTCAGGACTGTATGCCGGTATATCCTATTTAGCTCTTATAGCATTTGAGATAGCCTTATATTTTATTCTCAGGTTTTTTGTATTGTAAAACAGTGTTAGTATGATGGAGACATATTGAAAGTATTTCTTATCGGGGTCGACGGCCAGCTGGGAACGGACATAGAAAAATATTTTACCTCCAGGGACATAGAAGTGCAGGGCCTTATAGGCATTAAAGAGATCGATATATGTGATCATGAGGGGACCCGCAAGCTTATAGGGAAATCCCGTCCTGACCTGGTGATAAACACTGCTGCCTATCACAATGTAGACCTTTGCGAGGACAGGGCGGAAGAAGCATTCAGGGTCAATGCTGCCGGGGTGAAGAAACTGGCTTCCATATGCCGGGATCTGGATATCCCTCTTATGCATTTCTCCACTGATTTTGTCTTTGCCGGGGATAAAAAGACCCCCTATACCGAGGATGACTGCCCCGGTCCCCGGAGCATCTATGCTATCTCCAAGCTGGCAGGCGAGAAGGTAGTCCAGTATATGCTGAAAAAATATTACCTGGTAAGGCTTTCCGGGCTTTACGGCCATGCCGGGTGCACGGGAAAGGGGAACATAAACTTTGTGGAGACCATGCTCAGGCTGGCAGGAGAGAAGCAAAAGATAAGGGTAGTAGATGACCAGGTGCTTACTCCCACCAGCACCAGGGATGCGGCACAAAAGCTGTATGAGCTCATCCAGGAGGGAAAATACGGGCTGTACCATATGACCAATACGGGAGAATGTTCCTGGTATGAATTTGCCTGCGAAGTATTCAGGCTGTCAGGGATAGATGCGGATATAAATCCCATAACTACTGAAGAGCTGGACTCCAGGGCCATAAGACCCGCCTACTCAGTGCTGGATAATGCCAGGCTCAGGAATGCGGGTATCTCAGATATGCGGCATTGGAAAGAAGCGCTGAAAGAATATATGGACAAAAAGACCCGCGGATGAAGACCTTTGATCCGGGTATTGAAAGTATGGCAGACCGGATACCTGATAAAGGATGGCGGGGATATTGAAAAAAAACTATTTTTGTAGTAAAAATTATTTTTGTTTGTTAAGATTTGAGCCGCTTTTAAAAATTTTAATGGGTTTAAAACATAAAACAGAAAAAGTTTTTAACAGTCTGACTTCTTCTTTTGTAAATTTTTCTGGCAGGATAAAGGGTCTTATGCCGGATATGAGTCTTACGAATAAAAAAATAATAGTGATCATCTCTGTCTTCGCAATTGTCCTGGCTGGCATCGGAGCCGGTTTTTATTATTATTTCCAGGTATACGCCAGCCCCAACTTTGAAGACAGTCTTTCAAATAATGTGATCACGCACTCCATGGTTGACATAAGCCCGGGTGATATACTCAGCTACGAGGTAAATTATAAGAACACCGGCTACCGGTCTGTAGACCTGCTGGAGATAACTATACCCATCCCCGGCCATACGAAAGTGCTATCCTTCACAGAAGGCGGAGAACTTGATGAAAATGAAAATGTACTTGTTTATACATTAAGGGACCTGCCCCGGGATTCATCCGGGCAGGTGTTATTTGAGCTGGAAGCAGATACCCCCCTGGATGATGGCACAAAAATAGACATGGGAGATGTGATACTGGCATATTCCATCGGAGAGCAGGAACTTGAAACCATCCTGGACGGCGGTCCAGGGCATACGGTAGAGAGCAGTCCAGACCTTGGTTATGTAAAAATCACTTCTGCCGGTCCCGGCGGAGACTCAGTCTTCCTGGGGGATGAGCTAGCATATACTATCGAGATAAAGAATACCGGGGATATGACAGCAAGAGAGGTAGAGGTAAAAAGCAGCCCTTCAGGACATCTGACCATAAAAACTGAAAGCATAGGGCAATCAGGCAGTTACACTCAAGGAGAGATAACCTGGATGCTTGATGAGATAAGGCCCGGCGAATCAAAAAGACTGGCTTTCAGGGGAATCCTGGAAAGCAGAGGAGTACAGGACGGAGACCAGATAAATACTACTGTATCCGTCTTCTATGGCGGGAGCCAGACAGGTTCAGACGAAGTCTCCGACATTGCCAGGCTCTTTCCTGATTTTTCCCAGAGCACGGTCACCCTTACTGATGCCAATGGGGGGACATATCTCTGGGCCGGCGAGACTATTGATGTAAAAGTAACTTTGAGAAACACAGGCCATACAAAAGCTGAGGAATATAGTCTTTATTGCCCTGTACCGGCTCAGGCGACCTATGTAAGCAAATCCGGTACCGCAGAAGGCATCAGGTGGGATGATGAAATACGCGGCCTTATATGGGACCTGGAAGGACTAGAAGTGGGCCAATCCCGGGAAATATTTTTCAAGATGACTGTAAACAGCGATCATTACTATAAGAGCAGCACCCTGAGTACAGAATTCCATATTGTAGCCTATGAAGAAGAATTCCATATAGAGCCTGCAAGTATCTATATACAGGGACACCCGTATCTCAATGTAGTGGCCATGGGTGATTCGCTTATTACAAAATCAGACTGGGTGCAGCGGCTGGACAATAAACTGGAGGCAGCCTTTCCCGCTGCTGATTACAACACTGCCGCCAGCGGCGTAAGTGGAGAGATGTCTTTTCAGGGACTGAACCGCTATGACAGTACCGTGGGACCCCTTAACCCTACCATACTTATCGTGGCATACGGCACAAATGATGTGGGGGGCAGCCAGAGCTACTTCAGTTACAGTATTGATAGTATCATTGCCAAAGCAAGGGGACAGGGAGCCACCGTTTTCATAAATCTCATAGGCCCCATAACCCAGGCCGGCAAATCGGAATGGCCTATATATAATAATATAATACGCCAGGTGGCAGCAAAACACGGGATACCTGTTATTGATGTAACCACCCCGCTTTCCCAGAATAGAGGAGGTTATCTGTCTGACGGCATGCATTATACGCCAGCCGGGTCGGAAGTTGTAGCACAGACAGTATTTAACACTATCGTCCCTTATCTTAACAGCCTGGGGGGAAGGAAGTAGGAGACATTGAAAAGGACCATCCTGTTAAAGGTGCTATATTACCTGTTTTTTGTGCTGGTTATCTTCGTCGCCCTGGTCATCTTCATGGAGATAATCGACTTTCCATTTTATGATGAAAACCTTTCAATTGTTTTCAGGAAAGTCATCAGCGTCTTCGACTTTTTTGAATGATCGACCAGCTGGATCTAAAAAAGTTCCAGATCTTTTAGATCTGGATGTACTCCGGAGATTAATAAAAAGTAATATATTGTGTATAATTATTAGGATTTTTTAACAGGTTTCATATAATGATAGATTCCCGCAGCGGTGACCGGGAACTGACACAACAGAAATAGTTTTATGAAAATACTTATTACAGGCGGAGCCGGCTTTATAGGATCTCACTTATGCCAGAGACTGGTTAAAGAAAATAGAGTCACCTGTATTGACAATTTTAATGATTTTTATGATCCAGCCATAAAAAAGGCAAATATCTCTTTACTGCAGGATAATAAGAGTTTCCAGCTCATAGAAGCCGATATCTGCAATAAGGATCATCTGTCAAAGATATTCCATAATAACAGGTTTGATCTGGTGATCCATCTTGCGGCAATGGCAGGGGTGCAGCCATCTATCTTAAATCCGCTGGTATATGAAAAAGTGAATATGCAGGGGACCATAAACCTGCTTGAGGCCTGCAGGGATAATGATATAAAAAGATTTATTTTTGCCTCTTCCTCTTCGGTCTATGGCGGTAATGAAAAGATACCTTTCTCCGAGACAGACAGGGTAGATCATCCGGTCTCACCCTATGCAGCTACAAAAAAAGCCGGTGAACTCATATGCCATGCCTATCACAGCCTCTACGGGATCTCGGTTTTTTGTTTCAGGTTTTTTACAGTTTATGGACCAAGACAGCGGCCAGAGATGGCCATACACAAATTTACCAGGAGGATATTTAAAGGTGAGACCATCGAGATCTACGGCGGCGGGGATTCATCCAGGGATTATACCTATATAGATGATATAATAAATGGTATTGAGAACAGCCTTGAGGTCTTAGACGGTTACCATATCATCAATCTTGGCAATTCCAATTCAGTAAAGATCATGGATCTTGTCAGGATAATAGAAGATGCTTCCGGTAAAAAAGCTGATATAAGTCTTTCAGACCCCCGGCCCGGGGATGTATTGAGGACATATGCGGATATCGATAAAGCGAAAAGGATGTTAGGCTATCATCCCGGTACTGATATTTTCGCAGGTATTGGGTTTTTTGTAGACTGGTATAAGACAATGATCAGAAAAGACAGGTTCAATGGATAAAAAAAAGAACATCTCTAAAAAACTGGATCTTTCCATAGTCATCCCCATTTATAATGAGAAGGAAAGTGTAAAAATATTATATGAAAAGCTTAATAAGACCCTGTCTGGAATGGGTTTGGATTATGAAGTGCTGATGATAGATGACGGAAGTATCGACAGCACATATGATGAATTATTGAATGTACATAAAAAGGACGATAACTTCAAGGTGATCAGATTCAGGCGCAATTTTGGACAGACTGCCGCAATGAGCGCGGGTTTCTATTATGCAAAAGGAGATGTCATAGTAACTATGGACGCTGATCTCCAGAATGACCCGGCCGATATTCCAGAGATGCTTAAAATGATCGATAAAGGTTATGATATTGTCAGCGGATGGAGGAAGAATCGCCAGGACAAGGCTTTTACCAGAAGGTTTCCCTCGGTAGTCGCCAATAAAATAATATCGGTTCTTACCAGGGTGCATCTACATGATTATGGCTGCACCCTTAAAGCATACCGCAGGGAAGTAATAAAGAATATAGATCTTTATGGCGAGATGCACCGGTATATCCCGGCTGTGGCAAGCTGGATGGGGGTAAAGGTTGCAGAAATACCTGTTAAGCATCACGGCAGAAAGTTTGGAAGATCAAAATACGGGATGTCGAGGACCATCAGGGTCATCCTGGATATAATAACTATCAAATTCCTTTTAAGTTATTCCCAGAGGCCCATACAGATATTCGGTTTGATGGGGCTTTTCTCTACATTGGGCGGAGTATTAGTCACGGCATACCTTATAGTGATGAGGCTGTTTTTCGGCCAGTCATTAGCCGATAGACCCCTTTTCATATTGTCGATATTTATTATATTCATCGGCATCCAGCTTATAACCATGGGGCTTCTGGCAGAAATACTCATGAGGGTTTATCATGAAGCCCAGAATAAGCCCACATATGTGGTAAAAGATATCCTGGAAAAAAATGGATCATCCTCATAAATTAGCAAGGCTCCTCAGAGTATATAGCAGCTATGTGTTTAAGGAGTACAGGCTGTCGTCCAGCATGCCTTTAAAACTCTGGATAGAGACCAGCAGCAGATGCAATCTGGAATGCCCTCTGTGTTTAAACAGCAGTCTTGATGCAGATGATAAGAAAGACATGGATCCTGAATTGTTTAAAGACATAATCGACCAGGCTGCTGCCGGAACTGTCTTAAGCATAAATCTCTTTCACAGGGGGGAACCGCTTATGAATCCGCATATTGCAGACATGATAAGGTATGCTTCCGGTTCAGGCCTGAAGACTTCCCTCCATACCAACGGCACCCTGCTGCAGGGAAAGGTCCTGGGGGAAATACTTTTTTCAAACCTTGATCACTTATCGTTTTCTTTTGACGGATACAGCCCCGAGGTCTACCAGAAGAACCGGAAAGGAGCAGACTTCGATAAGACTTTAAAAAATATACTCACTTTTTTGGAACAAAAGAAAAAACATGGCCGGAAACTGCCTTTTACTGTGATCCAGGTCATGGCAGAAAGTGATGACAGGGCAAAAGATGATTTTTTAAAAAATTTTAAGGGGCTTCCAATAGATAGGATAATCGAAAGAAAACCCCACAATTGGGGGGGCCTCATCCAGGGCAGGACTGCAGGAGGCCGTACCGGCCTGTGTACTTTTCCCTGGTATTCGCTTACTATACTGCATGACGGGAGAGTCAGCATATGTCCCCAGGATTTTATGGGAAAGCTTATTGCAGGGGATCTAAAGAAGGAATCACTCTTAGATGTGTTCAATAGCAATAAGATGGCAGCTATCAGAAAGGAAATGATATCAAAAGCCTTTTACAGGCAAAGACCCTGTGCTGATTGTGACAGGATAAGAAGAAGAAGCTTTCTGGGAGTCCCTCTGGGAAGTGCGGGGACCTTTTTCAGGGAAAACATTGCCGGGAAGAAGGCAGTATGAAGAGCAGGCGCATAAAGATGACCCGGCGGGGTAAAAGCTGAATGGCCGGGTAGTTCTGCCGGTTAAAAATATTTGAAAGGACTGCCAAAATTATCCTATATTGCCGGAAACGTTGAAGTATTGGTGCAAATGAAACACAAGATCATTTCTTTTTATCGCAATAATAGAAACATAATCCTGGTGGTACTCAGGATATTAATAAGCGCATCACTCATAACCTACCTTTTTTTCCGGCATTTTGACAGTCTTCAGGCAATTGTGTCGGTATTAAGGTCTGTAAACATAATGATGCTTTTGCTGGGATTAGCCAGTCATGTTTTTGTTGTCGTCATAATAGCTTTCAGGTGGAAGACCCTGCTTGCCACACAGGAGGTCAGGCTGGGTACCGGGACCATCACCCTATCAGTGCTTATAGGTTTCTTTTTTAATAATATTTTGCCGACCAGCATCGGCGGAGATATATTCAGGACATATGATATAGCAAAGAAAGCCAGTATTCCCGTAGAGACTTCCGCATCAATAATACTTGTGGAAAGATTCTCGGGAGTGGTAAGCGCGGTCATCTATGCTATTGTCGCACTTTTTCTGGGTTTTACCGCTATAGGGGGGCAGTCCCTTATATTGCCCATAGTGATCTTTTTCTGCATTACTGCCATAATAGGATTTCTTATATTAAATCCTTCCATACTGAGGCTGGGAAGACTATTTGACCGGTTTAAGATACTTGAAAAGATCAGGGGCAGGTTACTAAATGTATATAATACATTTCTAAGCTTCAAGCAGTATAAGTCCAAACTGGTAAAGATACTTTTATGCAGCTTCCTTTTGCAGTTTGCTATTATCCTTAATTATTATTTTATTGCCAGGGCGCTGGGCATTGACCTGGGGCTAACAGCATTTCTTTTTATCAGTCCCATAGTATCGACTGTCTCCATGATACCGGTCTCGATCGGCGGTATCGGCATAAGAGAAAATACGCTGGTCTTCATGCTGGTCAGCATGGGAGTAGATAATAATGTAGCCGGGACCCATTCACTGCTTGTCTTGTTCATGCTTATATTGATCGGCATAACAGGAGGCATAATATACCTGGCCAGACCATTTTTTTCAAAAAAAACGGCTGCCCGGGATACAGGACGGAAAACAGGGCAGCCTTAATAAAATATCTACAGCCCTTCCAGGTGCCTGATAGTTGACTCTCCCATGTCCCCGGCGCCGGAACAATCTGTTTGAGTAAAACTGTTTGTCTGTTATAATCTATTACCTGAAACGGCTGGCAGGAAAGTCCCTGCAGCATCAGGGCGAAGATGTACATAGCTTTAACAGTGCCGCCATCATACTGAAGAATAATAAAGCTTTACAGAAAATAAATCATGGAGTTGAAGGATATTAATAAAAAAACAGGCAAAAAAGGACTCATTCTCAGGATAATAAATATTATCGTGGTCGTGGGCGGGGGGATATTCCTTCTTTTTTTTCTGCTGCAGGAGGTCACTATAGCAGATATTAAAAACGCTATACTGGGTGTTTACAAACCTTCACTTATCATAGGTCTGATACTTATCTTTGCAATTGATTTTTTCAGGTCCTACCGGGCCAAGATCCTGATAGGACCCGGCAGGATAAGTATGGTCAGCCTGTTTCTGGTCTCTCTGGTAAGAAACGGCTTTAATATGGTACTGCCGGCAAGGACCGGCGAGATCTCGTATATATATGTCCTTAAGAGAAAATTCAGGCTGCCGATAGAGATCGGTGTTTCAACCCTGGTGATAGCCGTGGTCTTTGACCTGGTAATGGTTTTTTCAATGATCCTTATCTCCATAATCATCGTGGGTGTAAACAGGTATGCTGTGTCTTCCACCAGTGTCATACTGATCGCAGCGGGGCTCCTTGTCTTCTTTTTACTGTTCCTTTTTTACCTGTCGGGGTTTATAGGGCTTTTTATCAAATTATATGATAAGACAATATTAAATAGCAGGCTAGGCAAGACAAAGGTCATGCAGTACCTTTATGAAAAACTGGCCGAGACAAAAAAGAATATCGAGGTCATCCGCAAGAGAGGCGTGTACTGGAAAGTCTATCTGATAACCATACCGGCACGTTTATTGAAATTCACTGCTTATTATTTTTTGATCCATGCAGTACTACAGCCTATGGGATATGATTTTGCGGATCTTCCATACTGGGTCATTTTTTTGGCCACCGCGGCCGCAGAGATGTCAGCAGTCCTGCCCACGCACTCCCTGGCAGGCCTGGGCACATATCAGGGAGCCTTTGCCCTGGCCTTTGTATTGCTGGGTTTTAGCGAAAGGATCTCTATTACGGTAGGGTTCAGTTATCAT
>CAYPXQ010000163.1:0-3107 GCA_964414685.1 uncultured Actinomycetota bacterium | reverse complement strand
CTTCTTTTCCGGCCTTTCCTCTTCCATCCACTCTGTATGGTATTCCTGGCAGCTTCCGTCAGCCTTTGTCTCCACCTCAGGACTGTCTTTTCTCAGCTTAAAGTATCTATGGGCCCCAAAATAATCCCTCTGCTGGGCGGCTACCTGGGCCGATACCATAACCGGGGAAGCCATCTGGAGTATATAATCATAAGATGAGTCCATAGCCAGTGTGGGCACTCCTGCGTCATGGGCAATATTTATGAAAGTCTTCAGACTTGAAAGATTCTTATTTATAAATTCTTTGAATGCCGGAGCTGCCATCAGGTTGGGTATGGACCTGTTCTTTCCGTATTCTTCGGTTATCCGGGATAAAAACCCTGCCCTTATTATGCATCCTGCCCTCCAGCCGGCGGCAATAGCACCCATATCAAGTTCCCAGCCATATTTTTCTGATGCTGCCTCCATTAGGGCAAATCCCTGGGCATAAGATGATATCTTGGCAATATACAGGGCATCGTGGGCTGCCGTTATAAACTCCTCTGAATCCACTTTATAGTCAGAAGAGCTTATTTTCAGCTTATCCGATACCGAAAGCCTTATAGCCTTATCCTGGCTCATCTCCCGGGAAAATACTGCCGCAGCTATGGCGGGGATGGGCACCAGCAGCTCCAGGGCTGATGCCACTGTCCAGGTGCCTGTCCCCTTCATGAGGGTTATATCTGCTATTGCATCCACCAGGTATTTATCAGATGACTTATCCTTCTCCCTCATGCCATTGCCGGTAATCTCTATAAGGTAGGAAGAAAGTATGTCATCACTTCTGTTCCAGGAATCCATTATATCTGCAATGGCCTCTGCATCATAGCCCAGGGCGGCTTTCAGTGCCCATACGGTTTCTCCAATAAGCTGCATATCCCCGTATTCAATGCCGTTATGCACCATCTTGACAAAATGCCCGGCTCCGCCAGGACCTATATGGGATACGCAGGGAACTCCGTCTTCGGCTCTGGCTGATATGTCTTCGAACATGGCAGCTGCCAGGCTGTATGCCTCCTTTGATCCTCCCGGCATCATGGCGGGGCCCTTAAGAGCTCCTTCCTCTCCTCCGGAAACCCCGGTGCCTATGTAGAGGATGTCTTTTTCAGCAAGATACTTTTCCCTTCTTATGGTATCTTTGTAGAAGGAATTTCCCCCGTCTATTAGAAGGTCTCCTTTATCCAGCAGCGGTATAAGGGTTTCTATGGTCTTATCTATGGGGTCTCCTGCCTTTACCATAAGCATTATTTTCCTGGGCCTGGCAATGCAGGAAACAAGATCCTCAAATGTATAAGCTGCTTTTATATTCCTGCCTTTTGCTTTGCCTCCAATGAACTCTTCCGTGCGCTCGCCCGTCCTGTTGTATACAGCTGCCGGGTAGCCTTTAGATTCCATATTAAGGGCCAGATTCTGTCCCATCACTGCCAGTCCTATCAGTCCTATATCATACTTCTGCATATATATCTCCTTTAAGATGCCCGGTTAAATGCCTGCTTTCTATGTTCCAGGGGTAATCTCCATTAAAAATACCGGCATGTATTCAAAAATATTGACTATATCTCTATATTATATTCTAGCAGAAATGCTGCAGTAATTTTACTGCCGCCACTACTTGCAATTTATCCAGAATCACCAGGCCTGCAGTTGAGATTTAATTTATCATATCCTAACATTTCTTTCCTTTCTTTCGTTATATATTAAAAAGACAAAAACAGATGGAGGAAAAATGTTAAAGAAGATCATTTTAGGCATTGTAATAACAGCTGTTCTTTCGGTCACAGCTTTTGGGGCTGTATATGCCTACCAGAAGGAAAAAAACCTGGCAGATAAAGCCAGTACCGGGCAGGACCAGGTATCATATCTTGGTCCGGGACCCGGCCAGTGTATCTGGGATTGTGAAGAAGGAGAAGACTGCCTCCGGAAAGAGGAAAGAATCCGTAATAACCTGAGGCTCAGGGAAAATGAGGATTCCGCCTGTGCTGAAAAGGATGGCGAAGAGAACAGGTGGCAGCACCGCCATGAATATGAAGGGCGATTCTCCGGGGAAGGATACGGTGAATGCCTGGGACGAGAACTGGATAGCGGAATAAACCGAAATACTGATATGAGAAATAATGGCAATAGAAGGGGCTTGAGATGAGGATAAAGATAAAATTGAAATTAATAGTGGATATACTGCTTTTCCTGGCTGGAATGGTAAGTATTGTAACAGGAATAACACTTCTAATACTTCCGTCCGGTCCCGGCACAAGGGCCGGCCTTGCCGGAACTTCTTCTATCCTGGATATAACCACCAGGTCAGGACTGAGGCTCTGGCATGACTGGAGTTCAATTATTATAATAGCACTCATATTGTTCCACCTGGCGCTAAACTGGAGGATGATACTCTGTTATATGAGAAATGCTTTCAGGCCGGCACCCCAGAAGCTTTAACAATCATCTATCCAGATATATAATCATCAATAATTATATATCTGGATATTGACCCATTGATGACCAGCATTGAAGACTATATAAATAAATATAAAAAGACCGGGGACAGGAAGTGGTTTGCATTGATCTATGAACAGACAATGCCCCGCATATACAGGTATTTTTATTTCAAGACTATGCAGAGGGAGCTGTCTGAGGATCTTACCAGCGAAGTGTTTATAAGGGTGTACAGGAATTTAAGAAATACCAGCCTGGACGGCAAGGCCTTTATATCATGGATATACCGTATAGCGCATAATTTGCTGGTAGATCATTTCAGGAAAGAAAATAAAGCGGGACAGCCCGTCCATAAGTTTTCTGATAATACCCGGGTCTCAGACGAAGAAGTGCTGAAGCAGGAAAGCTCTTACCTGAAAAAGGAACTGGACCTGCAAACGCCGGAGCTTTTATCAGCAATGGACGCACTTACCGGCCTGCAGAAAGATGTCATAATGCTGAGATTTGTGGAGGATATGGATTATACCTCCATAGCCGGAATATTTGGCAAAAAAAGGGGTACCATAAGGGGCATAGTCTTCAGGGCGGTGGAAAAAATAAGAAAAGAGATGAACCGGAGTGATGGATAGAAAGACACAGGGAATAATAGACAAATGCCA
>CAYPXQ010000162.1:0-14195 GCA_964414685.1 uncultured Actinomycetota bacterium | reverse complement strand
GTTTTCCGTGATAATGGACAAGATCGCAGCATCCATCCTGACGGCTATTGCCATTTGGATATTTTTCATGTTTTTCCTGCCCATTATAGCCAATGCCGTGGCCAATGCCGTAGCTCCCCTGGAAAATGCAACAACGGCAGTGCAGATACAGAACTATACCATAAACCAGGGTATTTTAAGGATATCGCCGTCGACGCTGTTTACGGAGACCATAGCCATACTGCTTATCCCAACCGGGGGCCATTTTATGCTGCAGCCGGTATTTGAAAGCGATGTGGCCAGCATGATCTCCAATCCGCTATCCCTGGGCCAGAGCCTGATACAGGTTTGGCCCCAGCTGGTCATTATAATAGCGCTGGCTATCATATGCTTTGCCCTGTCATATGTATTGTTTATGAGGCAGGAGATCAGGTCCACCTAGTCCTGGTGAGTGACGACTTCCTCGATCAAACTGGTGCCTACTGAAATCTTATCCAGAGAATGGATGGAGGCACCATTTTGCTTTATCACATTCTCTACTTCACTATATTTTATGGAATCCCCTTCGCAGGTTATCTTCACATTTTCTACTTTCTGGTCCATCTCTATGAGGGATATGTCCACTCCGTCCACTCCCTTAAGATCGGCAAGCTGTTCCGCTATCTCCAGTATGCCCGGCGAATGGGGTTTTAATACATCCAGCACTATCCTTCGTATATTAGCCAATTTATTTCGCTCCTTTTTAGTCTTGAAAATTATGATAATGATATATCTCTGGCTCTATTTTCTACATTTTCTGCTCTCCTTTTAATCTTTCCAGCGGCAGTGACAGGTCTTCCGGCAGAGGGTCTTCAAACTCCATCTTTTTTCCGGTTACCGGGTGAATAAATTCCAGCCTCCAGGCATGGAGAAACTGCCTCCCAAGACCTATCCTTTTGGCAAGCCTTTCCGAGTGCCGGCTGCCGTAGATCCGGTCGGCTATGATGGGATGGTCTATATATGAAAGATGCACCCTTATCTGGTGGGTCCTTCCCGTCATGGGATATACATGGAGTAGGGCTGCCTGCCTGAATTCATGGACTACCTGGAAACGGGTGACTGATCTCCTGCCCCTGTCTATGGATACCGACATCTTCCTGCGGTCTATCCTGGACCTTCCTATGGGCAGGTCTATTTTCCCCTTTTCCTCCTCGAATACGCCCTCTGCCAGGGCGATATAGGTCTTTTTTATGGCACGGTCCTTAAACATATCCGACAGCATATAATGCACCCTCTCATTCTTGGCGGCTATAAGGAGGCCTGAAGTGTCCTTGTCCAGGCGGTGCACTATGCCTGCCCTTTCCTCTCCAGAGAGCTTTGACAGGTCCCTGAAATGGTAAAGCAGGGCATTTACCAGGGTATGGGAGGTATTGCCGGAGGCGGGATGGGTCACCATGCCTGCTTCCTTGGATATAACGGCTATATGCCCGTCCTCATAGATTATATCAAGGTCTATGGCTTCCGGGTCTATATGGGCCTTTCCAATTGCTTCTTCAAGTCCCGAGACCCTTATGCTGTCGCCGGGGGATAGCCTGTGATGCTTGCTCACAGCGCTGCCGTTTACCAGCACCAGCCTGCTTCCTATTAGCTTCTGTATGCGGCTGCGCGAGACAAGCTTCAAGTTTTCAGATAGAAAACTGTCCACTCTCTGGCCCGCCTGGGCGGGATCAGCCAAAAAGGTCTGTTCGTCGGCGTCTTTCTTACTCAACTCCCCCGGTTTTACCCTTTTTAAAATATTCCCTTATTATCAATATTATAATCAGGCTGAAGCCGATTACAAGAAAGCTGTCGGCAACATTAAATACGGGCGGGAATATGGTAAAGCTTATAAAGTCGGTTACCTCTCCTGCAAAGAAGCGGTCCACCAGATTTCCCATGGCTCCCCCCAGTATAAAACCCAGGACTACATTGTAGAATCCCTGGTCAAGGTCAAGTATTGTTTTTAATACTATTATAAGGATGATGGCTACAAAGGATATTATGGTGAGTATGCCGGTATAGCCCTGGAACATGCCGAAGGCGGCACCGGTATTCTTGATATTAACTATATAAAGGAAATCATGTATTAGCTCTACTGAAGTACCCCGGGGCACATTGGTGATAACAAGGTATTTGGTAACCTGGTCCAGCAGGAGCACGGCTATGCCCGATATAAGGAAATATACATTTAATAGAACCATCCTTTTAGTCTTGCCCATATTATATGATACTCCCCGATACTTTTATGCCGATCTTTACCATGGTCCCGTTTACCTTTACCTTTTTTATATACATATCATCGGAGAAATCCCCCGACATGCTGCCGGTAAGGGTCTCCCGCTTTATATAATCCTTAAAGTCACCTATTATCTTCAATTTATCCCCGGGAGCATCTATGGCGGTATCTATGGTATTTTCGATCTCAAATCCTGCTTCTTTCCTGAGGTTCTGTATATGGTGCACCAGCTCCCTGGCAAATCCTTCCGCCAGGAGCTCTTCCGGTATAAGGGTGGGAAGACCCACCGTGAACTCACCGTCGGTCTCGACTCCCATGCCCTCTTTATTCTTTATCTCCACCAGCAGCTCTTCCGGCTCCATCTCCAGTTCCCTGCCCTCTATTTCCAGCTTTATTTTTTTACCGTTTCTTACCTTAAGGGCTGTTTTTGCCGGATCTTCCTGTGAAAGGGCCTTTCTTATGCCCGGTATCAGGGAGCCGTATTTTTTGCCTGCTATGGAGAGATTTGGCTTTATGTCATAGGCTACCAGGTCATCCAGCCTGCCGGCAAACTCTATCTTCTTGGCATTAAGCTCGGAAAGTATTATTTTTTCAAAATGCTTTACGGCATCTTTTTTCCCGTCCTCATGGTCAAAATATATGACTGCTTTTTCCACCGGCTGCCTGGTCTTTATATTTATCCTGCTGCGGACTGACCTTCCCAGGCCCACCACCTTCCTGGCAGTGTTCATCTTGAAGCTCAGGTCTTTATCTATAAGGGCATCATCTGCTTCCGGATATTTTTCCAGGTGGACGCTCTCCTGAGCCCCGGCTAAGCCCCCGGTTAGGTTTTTGTATATTTCCTCGCTCAGAAAAGGAATATAGGGGGCGGTAAGCTTTACTACGGTAAGCAGGCATTCATAAAGGGTAAGATAGGCGCTTATCTTGTCCTTATCCTCGCCTGACTTCCAGAACCGCCTCCTGGACCTTCTCACATACCAGTTGGAAAGCCTGTCCACAAAATCCTGGATGAGCCTTCCGCTCTCGGTGACATTGAAGTCTTCCAACAGCCGGTTCACTTCCTTAACCGCCTGGTTCAGCTCAGATATTATCCAGCGGTCTATCTCCATCCTGTCTTTGACCTCGAGACTGTGTTTAGAGGGATCGAAACTGTCTATATTGGCATATATGACAAAGAATGAGTATGTGTTCCACAGGGTAAGGATGAACTTCCTTATAACTTCATCCACTGCCTTGAAAGAAAAATTTTTGGGAAGCCAGGGAGATACGCCGGTAAAGAAATACCATCTCAGGGCATCCGCTCCCTGCTGGTTGAGCACATCCCAGGGCTTTACCACATTTCCCCTGGACTTGGACATCTTCTGGCCGTCCTCGTCATTTATAAGACCCAGGACTAAAACATTTTTAAAGCTGGACCTTCCCTTTATCATTGTGGCAATGGCCAGCATGGTATAGAACCAGCCCCTGGTCTGGTCTATGGCCTCGCAGATAAAATCAGCAGGAAAACTCTCTTCAAAAGTATCTTTATTCTCAAACGGATAATGGTGCTGGGCAAAAGGCATGGAGCCGGAGTCAAACCATACATCTATGACATCAGGGACCCTTTTCATATCCTTGCCGCACCGGGGACAGGGAATTACTATGTCATCCACGAAAGGACGGTGGAGGTCGAGTCCGGCGGACACATCTTTTCCCATCTCTTCCAGCTCTCTCCTGCTGCCTATAAATACCTTATGGCCCTCTTCATCCTGCCATATGGGAAGGGGCGTACCCCAGTATCTCTCCCGGGTAAGGGCCCAGTCAATATTATTTTCCAGCCACTTTCCGAACCTTCCATGTTTTATATGGTCCGGATACCAGTTAACATCCTCATTGGAGGCAAGCAGCCTGTCCTTTATCCTGGATGTAGCTATATACCAGCTCTTCTTGGCATAATATACCAGCCTGGTATCGCATCTCCAGCAGAAGGGGTATGAATGGCTGAACTTTGCTTCCTTAAACATCAGCCCCCGGCTGTCAAGATCGGCTGTTATGCGGGGATTCGCTTCATCGATATTCATGCCGGCAAATTTCTCCACCCGGTCCAGGAACCTGCCAGTGAGGTCTACCATCTGTATGACCGGAAGCCCGTTTTCCTGTCCCACCTTCATATCATCCTCGCCAAAGGCGGGAGCTATGTGGACTATTCCAGTGCCTTCCCCGGTAGAGACAAAGCCCCCGGCTATTATATGGAATGCTTTTTCATTTCCGTCTGCATAATCATAGACCGGCTCATAGGCCAGCCCCAAAAGATCGCTACCCCTGACCTCTTTAATGATCTTGTACTGTTTTTCCCCGAAGACCTCTGCTGCCAAATCCTTTGCCAGGATGAGGACCTTTCCTTCATGCTCCGCTTCCACATAGTCGGAATCCGGGCTTACGGCTGCTGCCGCATTGGAGACCAGGGTCCAGGGGGGGGTGGTCCAGACCAGGAGGGATTTGTTTTCAGCATCCTTCAGAGCAAATTTGACTATTACCGAGTAATCCTCCACTTCTTTATAGCCCTGGGCTATCTCATGCGAAGAAAGCGGTGTGCCGCACCTGGGGCAGTATGGCACTATCTTATGGCCTTCATAAAGAAGGCCCTTATCCCATATGGTCTTGAGAATCCACCACACCGTCTCTATATACTCATCCCTGAAGGTAAAATATGCATTATCTGTATCCAGCCAGAAACCGATCCTGTCAGTAAGCTTCTTCCATTGTCCCTCATATTTCATTACTGACTCGCGGCACATGCGGTTAAACTTCTCTATGCCTATCTCTTCTATCTCGTCCTTTGAATTTATTCCCAGTTTTTTCTCTATCTCCAGTTCCACCGGAAGACCGTGGGTGTCCCAGCCCGCCTTCCTGGATACATAATAACCCTTCATGGTCTTGAACCTGGGGAATATGTCCTTATATACCCGGGAAAGCACGTGATGAACCCCCGGGGCGCCATTGGCGGTGGGAGGCCCTTCATAGAATACAAATCTTTTTCCCTTCCGGGTTTTTTGCAGGGTCTTTTTAAATATGTCTTCCTGTTTCCAGAAATCCAGTATCTTTTCTTCCAGCTTTACCAGGTTTACTTTACTATCTACTTTTTTAAACATAATCCATCCCGTACCGGTATCTGATCCAGATATTGCCTGCGGCAGGCGCTGCCGCCAAAACTATCCTATAGATTTTATATAATTAGGTCTTTTTTGTGAAGTATTATATGGCATCTCCGGCCAAAAGGTCCTGAAGCAGCCGGGCAGACCGGACTGCCTGGGCCTTATAGTGGTTATTGAAATATATATGGGTCTTTCCGGTATTAGAGCATAACTTCTCTATTCGGGGCAGCCAGTCTGCCAGCTCTTCCTGGCGGTACATATAGTCATATCTCATATAAGCCTCCCGGGGCTGCCACCAGTCCGCCTTATTCCTCCCGTGAAACCTTATATATCCGGTGCCGGTAGTGGCAATGGATGTGGGCGGAAGCAGGGTATCCAGCTGCGGCTGGTCCACATTGGCAAAGCCCAGACCTTCTCTCCTGAGAAAATCCATAACTTCATGCCTGAGCCAGCTTGAGTGCCTGAATTCCGCACAAAGGTCCAGGCTGCCAAAATTATCCCGCAGGCGCTTAAGGTAATCCATATTAGCCTTTGAGAATTTAAAGCTCCAGGGAAACTGGAGCAGAAGCGGCCCCAGCCTGCCTGATCCTATAAGAGGCTTAAGGGCCTCCATATATGACCGGTAGTCTTCTTCCGGACAATCTCGGGTATGGGTCATGGACCTGTGGGCTTTTACGGCAAATAAGAAATCATGGGGGACCCTGGCAGCCATGCTGTCGAATATGCGGGCATCCGGTATGGCATAGTAGGTAAAATTTATTTCTACCGAATTGAACTCCTGGCTGTAGAAATCGAGCTGCTGGGCTTTTTTGAGGTCTTCAGGGTAGAATATGCCGTTCCAGTCAGCATAACTGTACCCTGAAGTACCTGCATATATTTGAGGCATTTATCAGATATAGTCACCTATCTCGGAAAGCAGCCGGTCTTTTCCCATAGCGCCTATGAGCTTTTTGGCTACTTCGCCATCCTTAAATAAAAGCAGTGTAGGTATGCTGGATATGCCGTATTTTATGGCGGTATCCCTGTTTTCGTCTACATTGAGCTTTCCTATCTTTAAGGTATCGGCCGGTTTCTCATCTGCTATCTTCTCCAGCTCGGGAGCTATCATCTTGCAGGGCCCGCACCATACTGCCCAAAAATCAACCAGTACCGGAGTCTTTGACTGCAGTACTTCTGTTTCAAAATTAGCGTCTGTTAGTTCTACCATCTTGTCTGACATAATTTCCTTTCCTGGTTTTAATATTTTTATTACCCGATATTTTACAATATATATTAGAATATTGCAATATTGATTAATAAGTGATCAATCATATATATAATAAAGCAAAAAAACTAGATATATTCAATCATCTCAATTTTTTCCGCATTTATAAATACGATCTCCCGCTGGACCCCATTATCAGCCAGGTCCTTTCCAATATTCTCCAGGTAGTATACCCGGGCATCGGTGACAGGCAGGAATTTTCCCTTCTGGGCTGTCATATAATCGCTTAGCCTGCCGTTTACCAGCGTATGGACGGTACCGTCGATGATGGCTGATTCTGTCTTGATCTTGACCTTTACCTGGTCCTTGGGGACTCTCATGTGAACCATGTCTTTAAGCTCCTTGGGCTATGTTTGTTTCTACCATAATAGCAGAATTTAGGAAAATATATCAAAGTGTAATTCTTACGTCAATTATAGCATGGATGATTCATGGATTATATCTTAATCTTATCTTATATATTTATATATGTATTAGATTTATATATATAATTTTATTATATTATATTGCTTATAACCCATAATATACTATAATATCTGATAATAACTGTAATTTTTTAAAAGGAGAAAAAGATGTATAAATGCCTGGAATGCGGAAATGAGGACAAATTCTATGGTATGGTAAAGGAACAGGGCAATGCCCTTATATACCAGAATATAAGGAGCGACGGGGAACCGGTCCCCGGAAGGAAGCTGGCAGCCGTGGGTTCCTGCGGATCCCCTTTCTCTGAATCCGGTAATGAAGTAAAGGGAAAACTGTGGGCTATACAGGCCAACGAAACAGGTGATGAGCTCACCTGGGCCTATATTGCCTCAGAAGGCTCCTGGAGGGGCTTTCATGAAGTAAGGTCCTGTGCCGTATGCAATTCTACCAATATAAAAAATATTTAAAATAATTTGACTCATCTATATCATTTATGATATATAATAAAAAATGGGTTATAGATTTTTATACAACAAGCAATAATGTCAACCCGATATATAACTATTTAATAACTTTACCTATAAAAGATAAAGCAAGGATAATCAATGACATAGAATTGTTAAAAGATTTATGGGACCAATTTAGGTCTTAATAAACAAAGAAAAATAAGCGGCAGAAGGTATGAAGGACTATGGGAACTTAGGATACGATTCGGAACTAATTTTTACAGGATTCTATACTTTCTTCATTTTAGAAGTACTTTTGTTTTACTCCATTGTTTTCAAAAAAAGAGCAAAAAAACTGATAGAAGGCACCTGGAAACAGCAAAGAAAAGGATGAAAGATTATATAATGAGAAATAGGTGATAATAATGCTTTGGAAAGAAGTAAAAAAGAAATTGCTAGAAAACGATCCTGGACTCCAGAAGGAACTCGATATATTGGACTTAAGATACAAGGTACTCAGACAAATAATTGAACTCAGGATTAAAAATAATATTACCCAGACAGAACTCGCCGAAAGGATAAATGACAGGCAGTCCAATATTGCCAGGCTGGAGAATGGAAATGCAAATCCATCCATTGAGAAGCTGCAAAAGATAGCCGAGGCGCTTGACTCAAACCTGGAGATAAGGTTTATACCAAAAGCATCACATTAAGACGGAAGTTAATATACTTCATATCTTATCCTCTGCCACCAGGCTGCTGGCCCGGTAAAGCGATTCGAATGTCCCGGCATCAGTCCACCACCCTTCGATGATGGAATATCTCATGGAACCCCTTCTTATATATTCATTATTGACATCGGTTATCTCCAGCTCACCCCTGGCTGAGGGCTTCAGGTTTCTTGCTATATCAAATACCTGGCTGTCATACATATATATGCCGATGACAGCATATCTGGTCCTGGGTTTTTTGGGTTTTTCCTGTATATTTATGACTTTGCCCTTTTCGATCTCTGCCACCCCGAACCTTTCCGGGTCGTCCACTTCCTTGAGGAAGATCCTGGCTCCTTCGGGCTGCTTCTCAAAATCTGCCACCGCCTGAGATATGTCATCCTTGATCATATTATCGCCCAGCATGACCACTACTTTGTCCTGGTCAACGAAGTTCTCAGCCAGCTTGAGCGCCTCTGCTATGCCTCCTTCGCCTTCCTGGTAAGTATAGCTTATATCCTTGAGGCCGAACTCGCTTCCGTTTCCCAGAAGCCTGAGGAAATCCCCGGCATTGTTTCCCCCCGTGACTATCATGATATCCTTCAGCCCCGCCTTTACCAGCGTCTCTAAGGGATAATAGATCATGGGCTTGTTGTACACGGGCAGAAGATGCTTATTGGTTACTTTGGTGCAGGGCATCATGCGCGTGCCCAGGCCTCCGGCAAGAATAACGCCTTTCATGGGTTTGACCACCTCTCTCAAATAATACTCTTAAATATATAAAATATAAAAATACCTGCAGAAAGGCAAACGCAATATATGGCAAAAATGTT
Source organism: uncultured Actinomycetota bacterium (assembly GCA_964414685.1). GTDB lineage: Bacteria > Actinomycetota > Humimicrobiia > Humimicrobiales > Humimicrobiaceae > M55B120. Next base: position 5,152 of record CAYPXQ010000162.1, on the reverse strand, counting down.
CAGGTTCTTGTTTTTTGTAAAGTACAGCAGGTATTTTACGGCAAAATACCCCGATATGTATGCCGATACCAGGCCGGCTGCCAGGGGCCAGATGACCCTGCTTCCACCTTCAAATATCAAAGCGTTCGACCTTGATATCTCAAATATGAATGAGCCCAGGATTATAGGTATTGAAAGCAGGAAGGAAAACCTTACTGCTTCCTGCCTTTCTACTCCCATGAAACGGGCAAATGAGATGGTGGAGCCCGATCTTGATACTCCCGGAAATATGGCCAGTGCCTGGCCTATACCCGCCGCCAGTGAAGCCAGCCAGCCGAATCCCTGCTTCTGGACAGTCCTTTTGCCCCTGAACTCGCTTATCCAGAGTATAAATGCGGTAAACAGCAGAAATCCAGCTACGGCCAGGGGCCTGGAGAAAAAATCCTCAATGACATCATCCAAAAAATATCCTGCCAGGGCTGCCGGTATGGTAGCCAGGATTATATAGAGGCCGGTCTTAAACTCATATGTCTGGCGCATGCTTCTTATGAATATGCCCATGGCCACTGCCCTTATTATCCTCCAGGCATCACGGTAAAGCACCGACAGGACTGCCAGCAGGGTGGCAAAGTGTACCGTAACCGTAAAGTAGAGAGGCGTATAGTCCCAGCCGGATAAATATGGTATTATCACCAGGTGACCAGAGCTGGAAATGGGAAAGAATTCAGTAATACCCTGAATAATTCCCAAAACGATTGACTGAAAAATACTCAACTTATATAATATGTAGAATTTTTAGCAATCCTTATAATGATTCCAAATATTAACATAAAAACCTTAAAAACAAAAAGTATCCGCACATCCGGGGAAAAATAAAATGCTTAAAAAAATCAAACCGGTTTTAAACTTCTTAAAGGGCATGGTAATAGGGGTCTCGAACCTGATCCCCGGCGTATCCGGAGGCACCATGGCCCTGGTAATGGGCATATATGAAAGGCTGGTGGAGGCCATCGGCGAATTCCTGACCAATAAAAAAAGGAGAAAGGAATTTTCCCTATTCCTGCTGCCTGTCATACTGGGCGCGGCTGCCGGTATCCTTTTATTTGCCAGAGTCTTTAATTTCCTCCTGTCCTCTCCTATTTATTCCCAGCCTACATATTTCTTTTTTATTGGACTGATACTGGGATCGGTGCCATTTCTTGTAACTGTCCACCATGACATGAAGATCAGGCCGGCAAGGGCGATCTTCTTCCTTATAGGCCTGGGACTGGTCGTCTCCCTGGCGTTTCTGGTGGGAAGGGACAATGCTGTCGACAGTTTCAGGGTTTATTATTCCATAATGGATATTATAAATATAGCCGGAATAGACTGGAAATATGCCCTGTGGCTGTTTTTTTGCGGTTTCTTGACCTCATCTGCAATGGTCATACCCGGAGTCTCCGGGTCAGCCCTGCTTCTGGGACTGGGCGAATACAGGAATATACTGTATTTTGTCAGCGAGCTGATGGCAGTCCAGCTGGCGGTCTTTGGTATCGGAGTAATAGCGGGGATAGTAGCCTGTGCCAGGCTGATAGATTTCTGCCTGAAAAGGTTTCCGGCCAATACCTATTATTTCATAATGGGTCTGGTCATTGCTTCCGTCTTCCAGATAGTCATGCAGTCGCTTGAAGGCTTTAGTCTTTCCCTGCTGCCCTTAGCTCTAAGTTTCCTTGCCATGGCAGCAGGTTTTGCCCTGACCTATTCATTGAGCCGGGTAAAGAAAAAAGATAAGCCGGAAATATGACCTATTTGCCGCTTATAGAGATATTTTCCAGCATTACGGAGGGGCTTCCCATATAGCCGGCTCCGGGCACGAATTGGAGGTCATTTCCCAGCATCCTGAAGCTGGACAGGAAACCCAGTATGTCGGCAGCTATGGTGACTTCCTTTACGGCATGGGTAAGTTTCCCCTTCTCTATCATCAGCCCCTTGGCCCCCACGCTCATCTGGCCGGATATGGGATTGGTGCCAGAGCCCAGCCCGATGATATCCATTATATAGAATCCCCTGTCTACAGCACCTATCATTTCCTCGGGGTCATGTTTTCCCGGGCTTATATAGAAATTGGAAAGACCTACCATGGGAGTGGAGCGATAGGAAGCCCTTACTGCATTCCCGGTGGAAAGGGTCTTATCCTTCCTGGCGGTATAGGTGTCATATAGAAATGTCTCAAGCACTCCGTCCTTAAATACCGGCGTTTTCCCTTTTATGACTCCTTCACCGTCAAAGGGCCTGGAAGCCAATCCTTCCGGCAAAGTCCCGTCATCAAATATGTCAATATCCGTTCCAAAAAGCTTCTTGCCTATCTTGTCTTTAAACAGAGATTTGGACTTCTGGACTGCATCGGCGGAAAGAGATGAAGCGATGACCGACAGGAACTGGGCAGAAGTCATGGGATCCAGTATTATGTCCATCTTCCCTGACCTTATCTTCCTGCCTCCCAGTATGGCAGTAGACCTCCGGGCGGCATTTATGGCAACATCTTTTATATCCAGTCGGGCAGGATCCCGTGCAATACCAAAATATTCCCCGGTGGAGGTGTCTCCGCTTTCCCTGGATATAGCGGAGGCATAGACCATGGCAATGGTGGTGCTGTATTTCCCCGAAAAACCGCTGGAATTTATTATGCAGGCATGGGACATGCTGTCATTATATGAGGCATCACTTACGCCGGTGATCCTTTTATCGGCATTCCTGGTAAGTTCTTCCAGCTCCATAGCCATTTCTATCTTACGGCCTATGGATACCTTATGGAAGTCTTTGCTGAAGAGAATGTCGTGGTCAAAAAGGGTATTTCTATATCTCTGGTCATCTTCTGCAGGCAAATAGTTAAGTCTGTCTTTTTTGGTGACCAGGGAATTAGCGATTGCCCGGTCGATGGTATCTTCCACTGCGTAATCCTCCAGGACGGCCGTATAGGCATATCCGATCGACCTGTCCCTGAATATCCTTATGCCGATGCCGGTGGAATCGGAAAAGGAAAGGGTCTCTATCTTCTGGCCGAATACATCTATCTCGTTCTCCACGCTCCTGGCGGCAAATATTTCCCACTGATCCGTTTTATTCCGGGGTATCTTTGCGGCAGCCTTCTCGCATATCTCCATTAATCTGTTTTCATGAAGTCCCTCTGTCATCAGCCGGTACCTCCCACTGTTATGGCGCTTACCTTTATGGTAGGCTGGCCCACTTCATTTGCCAGGGACTGGCCCTGCTTGCCGCAGAATCCGGGAGCAAAATCAAGGTCGTCCGCCACCGCTTCTATTTTTTTCAGAATACGGGGGCCGTTGCCGATAAGGGTGGCATTCTTTATGGGAGCGCCGACCTTCCCGTTTTCCAGCAGGTAGCCCTCGCTGATGCCGAAGACAAAATCCCCGGTGGCAGGGTCTACCTGTCCCCCGGCAAATTCCCTGGCATAGATGCCTTTCTTTACCGATGCTATAAGGTCCTCCCTGCCGGCATTCCCGGCAGCTATATATGTATTTGACATCCTGGGGATGGGTACATGCCGGTAGGACTGCCTTCTTCCATTGCCTGTCGTCTCTTTTCCAAGCTTTTTTGCCGTCCTCAGGTCATAAAGGAAGCTTTCAAGCACCCCGTCTTTTATAAGGACTGTCTCCTGGCAGGGTATGCCTTCTCCGTCATAGGCATATGATCCCCAGTGATGCGCCATAGTGGAATCATCTATGGCGGTGACGGCATCGGAGGCGATCTTTTTACCTGTTTTTGACTTGAATACCGTGGCATCCTTTAATATGGCATCTGCCTCCAGACCGTGCCCGCAGGCTTCGTGGAAGATCACGCCACCGAAAGCCGGCCCGATTACTACTGGAAGTTCGCCTGTAGGGGCATCCACCGCATCCAGCATGGTAACAGCTATCCTGGAAGCCTCCCTGGCGGCATGGCCCGCCTTTCCCCCATCCAGCATCTCATAACCCATGGTACGGGCCAGGGACTTGTATCCAGTCCTTATTATATCCTTCCTGGCAGCTACTGCATTTATGGAAAGAAATACCTTTACCACGCTGTGGCCTGACTGGCTTCCCAGCGAATTGGCAGTATATACCTCCTCTTCCATGTCGGAAATGCCGGCTGTCACCTGTATAATGCTCTTATCATAACCCCTGCATGCATCATCCACCAGTTTAAGTATATCCTTTTTTATAGCGGCCGGGGTGCGGGAGGGATGCTTTTTTACTGCTGCATTATAACTGCTCCCGGAAGTCCTGAGCTCCCGGTTCAGGTCAAGCACTTTTCCTCCTCCGGAGCTCTTTCCGGCGGCGGAAAGGATGCGGGCAGCCTCCACCAGCCTTCCTTCTTCCAGGGAATCTACATAGCCATAAAATGTGCTCCCATGATGCCACAGCCTTAGACCGCAGCCCATGTCAAAGCCGCTATTGGAATTCTCTATTTGCCCGTCTTCCAGCCTGAGGGAATTGCTGATCTTTTTCTGGACATAGATCTCACAAAAAGCCGCACCACCTGAGTTTAATATGTCCAGGATCCTGAGGGTAAGTCTGTTATCTATCAATTATATACCTTGCTAGGAAAGAGCTTCTTCCACTTTTTTTGCCTGGGACTTTCCCTTTTTGACTACATTGTCCACTTTCTTTTTAGCCCTGTCAGTAGTCTCTTCCATGCTTTTTAAAGCCTTCTGGAAGGATCCCCTGCTTTTGTCTATAAACTCTTTGCCCATATCGGCAGCTTCTGCCGCCTTTACCCGGGCTGCCTCAAAGCCTTCCCGGCTTTTCTCTACCAGTTCCCCGCCTTTTTCCACCAGGTCTTTCCTGGTCTCTTTTCCGCTTTTGGGGGCCAGCAGGATGCCGGCGGCAAATCCTATTGCCAGTCCGGCGGCCAGGGTTATCATGATCTCGCCGGCATAACTTTTATTCGCATGGTCCATCTCTGTATTCTCCTTTATTGTGCTATAAAAATAATGTCACTTTTCATCTTCTGCAGAAGAACTCTTCATACCGCTTATTATGCCTGCAGATGCGCTTATCAGCTTCACTATGGGGCTGGTGACCAAAATCCTTGCCAGCCTTATAACTTTCTCCAGCTGCTCTACTATGGAAGATATGCTCTGGGTAAGATCGGAGATGGAACCCACTTCCGTATTAAGATGGGTTATGGTCTC